>JARGFU010000020.1:85772-110643 GCA_029210625.1 Deltaproteobacteria bacterium
GGCCGATCAGCCCGCCGAGCTCCTCGACTTCTCCCGGCCCCAGCTCACCGCCTAGCTAGAGCAGATTGGCCGCCGCCTCGGCGAGCTTGGAGCGCTCGCCCTTCGTGAGGGTGACGTGGCCGGCGATCGGCTCGTTCATGAAGCGGTGGACCACGTGGACCAGGCCGTTGCTGGTGCTGTCCACGTAGGGGTTGTCGATCTGGTAGGGGTCGCCGGTGAGCACGATCTTCGTGTTGTCACCGGCGCGGGTGATGATCGTCTTCACCTCGTGGGGCGTGAGGTTCTGCGCCTCGTCCACGATGATGTACTGCTGGGGGATCGAGCGGCCGCGGATGTAGGTCAGCGGCTCGATGGACATGATCCCCAGATCGACCAGCTCCTGGTAGGAGCGGCCGGCCTTCTTGTCCGCCCGGGAGAGGCCCATCAGGAACTCGACGTTGTCGTAGATGGGCTGCATCCAGGGGTTGAGCTTCTCCTCGACGTCGCCGGGGAGGTAGCCGATGTCGCGCCCCATCGGGAAGATGGGCCGGCTCACCAGGAGCTTGTGGTAGACGCCCTCCTCCATCACCTTCTGGAGGGCCGCGGCGATGGCCAGCAGGGTCTTGCCGGTGCCCGCCTTGCCCACCATGGTGACCAGGCTGATCTCGTCGTTGAGCAGCACGTCGAGGGCGAAGGCCTGCTCCTTGTTGCGAGGGCGGATGCCCCAGATCCCCTCCTTGGGGACCCGGATCAGGGGCAGCAGGGTCTGATCGGCGCCGCGGTACTTGGCCAGGGCCGTATGCGAGGGGTTCGCCGAGTCGATGAGCACGGCGTGCTCGTTGGGGCGCATCTCGATCTCACCCGGCGCGTCGATGACGCTGTCCCGGTAGAAGCGATCGATGGCGCCGGGCTCGACGGTGAGCTCCTGCATCCCCGAGTAGAGCTCGGAGATCTGGTGGACCGGCTCGTTCTCGAAGTTCTCCGCCTCCACGCCGAGGGCGTCGGCGCGAATACGAAGGTTGGAGTCCATGGTGACGAAGGTGGTGGGCACCTCCGGGTTCCGGTCGCGGGTGTCGAGGGCCACCGAGAGGATCCGGTTGTCCATCTCATGGGTGTTGGCGAACTCCGCCGGGATCTTCCGGTCGGTGAAGGCCACCCGCAGCGTGCCGCCGTTGTCGAGAGGGACCCCCTCGGCCAGCTGCCCCTTCTCCCGGAGCTCGTCCAGGTAGCGAGAGACCTGCCGGGCGTTGCGGCCGAGCTCGGTGAGGTCCCGCTTGAAGTTGTCGACCTCCTCGATCACGTAGATCGGGATCACGACGTTGTTGTCCCCGAAGCTGAAGAGCGCCCGGGGATCGTGGAGCAGTACGTTGGTATCGAGGATGAAGTTCTTCGCCACGCCGTTCGATGACCGCGTGGTGGTGCCCCCTCCGGGCTCCGACTGCTCCCCGCTCCCGCTCTTCACTGCCGTGTCGACCCTCTCCGACCCTGATGGATTCGTCACAGCACGATCGTAGACGGGAACGGGGGGTCACGGGAACACCCTTCGACCCGTTTCGAGGCGGACGCTCCCCGCTATCGAACGGTGTCGGCCGTCACGACCCGGTTCCGGCCGCCGCGCTTCGCCGCGTAGAGCGCCCGATCGCAGTGATCGATCAGGGGCTGCTTCTCCTGCTCGACGGCCGGGAAGCTCGCGACGCCGGCGGAGAGGGTGACCTGCAGGGGGCCCAGCTCGGTGTGGAAGACCGTCGCCTCCACGGCCTGCCGGATGCGCTCGGCGATCACCCGGGCGCCCTCGAGATCGGTCTCGGGGAGGATCACCGCGAACTCCTCGCCGCCGTAGCGGGCGACGACGTCGGTGTCTCGCGCCTCGCGGCGAAGGATCGCGGCGAACCCGCGCAGCACCTCGTCTCCCACCGGGTGGCCGTAGGTGTCGTTGACGCTCTTGAAGTGATCGACGTCGGTGATCACCAGGCTGCAGCTGCGGCTGTAGCGGCGGGCCGCGGCCAGGTGGCCGTCGAGGGCCTCCTGGAAACGGCGGTGATTGGAGAGGCCGGTGAGCCCGTCGGTGGTGGCCAGCTCCTCGGTCTTCTCGAAGAGGCGGCCGCGGGCGATGGCGCCGGCCGCCTGCATGGCCAGCACGCCCAGCATCCGCACCGGCTCCTCACCGAGCTCGCCCTCGCCCACCGCGCCGCAGACGAGGGTGCCCACCACCGACTCGCCCACGGTCATCGGGATGACCTTCAAGCTGGAGAGGCCCTCGAGGGGCAGCTTCTCGTCGAAGACGACCGTCTTCGACATGACGTGGTAGTCCCGCCCGGGCAGGGTCGAGCCGAGGCGCACGACGTTGGCGACGAGGCCCGCGTTGTCGGCGAAGACCTCGGCCCGCAGGGAGGCGGAGCCGGTCCCCAGGGCCTCGACGATCTTGTGCTGCACCTGCTCGCCCTCTTCCCGCACGAGGGTGACGGCGACGAAGTCGAGGGGGGCGACCTCCTGGGCCTGGCGCGCCACCTGCTCGCAGATCTCGGCGGGCTTGGAGAGGAGGTTGAGCTTCTCGATGGCGCGGAAGAAGCGCGCCTTCTCGTCCTTCTCGCGCCGGATGTAGCCCAGGACCCGCTCGCCCTCGATGGCCCGCAGGACCTCGCGGGCCAGGGTGGTCATCAGCTTCTCGTCGCTCTCGTCGAAGGGGCGATCCTCGAGGCGATCGACCAGCAGCACGCCCCGGGGCAGCGGCTTCTCCCGCCCGGGCACCTTCGCCAGGAGGGGGACGCCGAGGAAGGCGCGGGGGCGCACCGAGCCCTCGTCGTGCACCGCGCCCCGGAACTCACCGTGGATCCGCAGCGGCGCGCCGCGGCTCAGGACGACGCCGGGCAGCCCCTCGCCGGCCAGGATGGGCTCGCGCCGGATCTTCTCGGAGCGCGTCAGGCACTCGCGTAGCCGCATCCGCTCTCCGTCGGGCGAGAGGAGGTAGACGGCGGCGGTGTGGCAGTCCAGGGCGGTCTCGGCCACCTCCAGGGCGCCGCGCACGGCGGCCTCGACCTCGGCCACCGAGGCGATGAGCCACTTCTCCCGTCCGGCCTCCACGTCCCCCGGGCCGTCGTGGGAGACGATCAGCCGGTACTCGCGGGCGCGCTGCTCCAGCTCGGCGAGGTAGGCGTCGAGGCCCTTGCGAGCGGCGCCCCGCGCGCTCTTCACCAGGCCGGAGAGGGCCAGGTCGTAGAGGGCGGCGAAGAGGACGACGAAGACCCCCTCCGCGGCCACCCGCAGGGGCGCGCCCTGGAGGGTGCCGTCGTGGGCGGCCGCCACCAGCAGGGAGAGGAGGACGCCGGCCACCGTCACGATGCAGGCCCGCGCCCCGTGCCAGGGCAGGTAGACCGCCACCAGCAGCAAGAGGAGGGGGCGCAAGGGGGAGGCCGCGCCCCCGCTGAGGGCCAGCCCGGACCAGATGGCCGCGAGGGCCAGGGCGGAGACCTCGAGCTCTCGCCAGAGCGTCACCGGGCGGGCGTCGAGCTGCAGGGACCGCTGCTCCCGGCGCAGGCGAGCGACCAGCGAGGCGCCGAAGGCCAGCCCGGTGAGGGCCAGCAGGCTGCCGTCCAGGAGGGAGAGCTCGCCGGTGAGGCGCGGCGTGGCGTGGATCCAGTGAGCGGTGAGCAGCGCCCCGAGGACCAGCCCACCGTGGGCCAGGAAGAAGGCGGCGATCCGCGCGGCCGGGCGGCGCAGGGCGAGGCCGGGCCCCCGGGCCCAGAAGCGCGAGACCAGCCCGCTCTTGCGGGAGAGGTCCAGGCCGCGGCTGCGGGTCCGGTTGCGGGTGGGCCGCAGGCTGGGCCGGTTCACCGAGGGCGCGCGCACCCGGGCCGTGGGAGAGCTCATTCTTCCACCTCGAAGCGGATGACGATCTCGCCCGGGCGCACCAGGCCGAGCTGATCCCGGGCCACCGTGGCGATGATCTCGGGGTCGTCGCGCAGGGCCTCGACCCGGGCGATCAGCTGCTCGTTCTCGGCGGCCAGGGCGGCGTTGCGGGCCTCGGCCCGGGCGTGCTCGTCCTGGAGACGCTGCACCCGGGCGAAGCCCCCCTCCCCGAGCGCGGAGGCCGCCGCGAGGGCGATCGCCGCCCCCAGAAGCAGGGCGGTCAACTTCCGAGCTCGAGTGCGCACCATGGTGACCGGATGGTAGCACCGGGATCCCGGGCGTCCAGAAAGTGACAGACCTGTTGCAGCCTGCCCGGCGAGAGGGGCTCTAGAGCCCCTTCTCGTCGGCCTTCGTCGCGATCGAGAGGTGCCGGAGGCCCGCCCGCTGGATCCGGTCGAGCACCTCGACGACCCGCCCGTGGGGCACCGACTCGTCGGCCTGGAGCACGATCGGCGAGGGCGGCGAGGCGGCGGCGGCCCCCGAGAGCAGGGCCGCGACCCCGGCCTCGTCGAGGAGGCGCCCCTCGTGGAGCAGGCTCCCCTCCTCCCGCAGGACCAGCACGATGGCGCCGCTGGGCTCCGGGGAGCGCTCGCCCCGGGTGGTGGGCAGCTCCACCCCGAGGGTGCGGTGCTGCACGAAGGAGGTCGTCAGCAGGAAGAAGATCAGCAGGAGGAAGACCACGTCGATGAGCGGCGCGATCTCGATCCGGGCGTCGAAGCCCCGGGGGCGCTTCGAGCCGAAGTTCACGCCGCCTCCTGCTCCATGGCCTCGACCAGGGCCAGGGCCTCCTCCTCCAGGCCGCGCAGGTGGTCCCCGACCCGGGTGTCGAGGTAGCGCCAGGCGATGAAGGCGGGGATGGCGACGGTCAGGCCCGCGGCGGTCGTGATCAGCGCGGCCCAGATCCCCTCGGCGAGCACCGCCGGATCCCCCACCCCGGCGCTGACCACCCGCTGGAAGACCGCGATCATGCCGACCACGGTGCCCAGCAGCCCCAGGAGGGGCTCGATCGAGGCCACGATCCCGAGCACGCCGACGTAGCGCTCGAGGCGAGCGGCCTCGCGCCGGCCGGCCTCCTCCAGGTGCTCCTTCTGGCGCTCACGGCCCCGGCCCCGGGCGGCGAGCCCCTCCGCCAGCACCCGGCCCAGGCTGCTCTCGCTGCCCTTGCAGCGCTCGAGGGCGGCCTCCTCTCCCTGCTCGACGAGGAGGCGCCGGACCTCGTCGCCGAGCCCGGGCGGCGCGACGCGCGCGCGCGTGAGGGCCAGCAGGCGCTCGAGGAAGACGCCCAGGCCGATCACCGATCCCAGGAGGATCGGCACCATCAGCCAGCCACCCTTGGTGATGATCTCCCACATGGCGTCCTCGTCCCTATCGCCTCTGAACCAGCGGCGCCATCACTTCTTCCCGGCCGCCTCGGCCAGGATGGGGTCGAAGGTGCTCGGGGCGATGCCCCCGAGGATCGCCGCGTGGACCTCGCGCCGCCGATCGAGGACGAAGGTCGCGGGGATGCCGGGGATGTGGCCGAAGGGCGAGCGGCCCAGGGTCATCTCCTCGTCGGCCAGGAGGATCGGGTAGTCGATCTCGAAGTGGTCCCGGAAGGGCCGCAGCACCTTCTCCCCTCCCTCGTCGACCGAGATCCCGACGACCCGCACCCCCGGCCGGTGGTGGAGGGTCCGCAGGTAGGGGACCTCGGCGATGCAGGGCATGCACCAGGTGGCGAAGAAGGTGACCACCAGGACGTCGTCCCGTCCGTCCCCCAGGCGGTAGGTGCCGCCCTCCAGGGTGGGCAGGACCACGCTGCCGGGCGAGCCCGGGTCGCGGCCGGGGCCGGGCACGGGCGCCGGGCGGCAGCCGCCGGGACCCAGGAGGCCCAGCCCCGCGAGGAGCAGGGCGGAGATCGGGAAGAGAAGGCGAGACGACTTGGCCACGAGGGGAAGCTTGCCCCAAGATGGGTGGGATGGACCAGGGTGCCCAGGACGGCGGTCGCGCGCCACGGCGCGGCCGGCGCTTCGATCCCGCCGAGGCGATCCACCAGCGGGCGGCGCGGCTGCGCTTCCAGCAGCGGCGCTTCGCCGGCTGCCAGAGCCACGCCGATCTCCTGGAGCAGCCCCTGCGGGTGGTCCAGCTCACCGACCTCCACGTCGGGCGGATCACGCCCGAGGAGGTGCAGTGGACCGCGGTGGATCTGGCCAACGACGCCGCGCCCGATCTGGTCTGCCTGACGGGGGACTACGTGGCCCACTCGCAGGTCTACCTCAGCCTCCTCGAGGAGCTGGTGCGGCGCATCGAGGCCCCGGTGCTGGCGGTGATGGGCAACCACGATCACTGGGCGGGGGTCGGCGAGGTGCGCGGCGCCCTGCAGCGGGGCGGCGCCGAGGTGCTGGGGAACGCCTGCACGGTGCTGGAGCTGAAGGGCCAGCGGCTGCAGGTCCTCGGCCTGGACGACGCCTACACGGCGCACGCCCAGCCCGACCGCGCGCTGCGGCAGCTCCAGCCGGGCCTGCCCACCCTCGGCCTCTCCCACGTCCCGGAGGCGGCCGAGGCCCTCTGGCGCGGGGGCGTCCCCCTCGTCCTCTCGGGTCACACCCACGCCGGGCAGGTGACCGTGGCCCGCCTGCACGAGCTGGCCCTCGGCCGCTTCGCCGGCCACCGCTACGTGCACGGGCTCTACGGCAGCCGCACGGGCAAGGAGGGGGCGGTCTACGTGAGCGCGGGGATCGGGGCCTCGGTGATGCCGCTGCGCGTGGGCCAGGCGGGGCAGCGGGAGATCACGATCTTCGAGCTGGGCCTGCCACCGGCGAGCATTCCCGAGCCGTTGACGGAGCGCGAGCCCCTCAAGGGGAAGCGGCCCTCGGCGCGGAAGCTGCTCCGGCGGCGGCAGCGGATCGAGCGCCTGCGGCGGCGGCGGGAGAAGAAGAGCGACAAGGACTAGCGGGCTAGCTGCACTCCTCGCAGATCCCGTAGAGCTCCATCTTGTGCTTGACCACGGCGAAGCCGTACTCGCCCGCGACCTCCTCCTGCAGCTTCTCGATCCGAGTGTCGACGAACTCGACGATCTTGCCGCACTCGACGCAGATCAGGTGGTCGTGGTGGTCCTCGTCCTGGGCCGAGGGCTCGTAGCGGGCCTGGCCGTCGCCGAAGTGCCGCTCCTGGGCGAGGCCGGACTCCTTGAGGAGGCGGATGGTGCGGTAGACCGTCGCCTGGCTGACCTTGGGATCGATCGCCCGGACCCGGGAGAGGAGCTCGTCGACCCGGAGGTGCTCCTCGCTGGCGAAGAAGACGTCGACGATCAGATCGCGCTGGCGGGTGGACTTCAGCCCCTGCTCACTCAGGTAGGCGCGCAGGGCCTCCCTGGGATCCAGGTTCTGATCCTCGTCGGTGCTCGTCCCGTTCTTGTCCTGGCTCACGCCGGCCTCCCTCTTTCGGTCCGGAGAACGATTTTGAGAACCTAATACCGAGCGCGCCTCCGGTCACGCCCCGTGAGCGGGGCGGCGAGGGCGCCATTGACACCGGCCCACCCTCGCCCCTAATCGAGAGGGGAACAAAACGGGAGGAACCCCCCATGAAGCGCCTGATCGCCTTCGCCAGCATCTTCGCCCTCGCCCTGACCGCCGCCGCCTGTGGCGGCAAGCAGAAGAAGAACGAGAACGTCGTCACCGACGCTCCGCCCCCGCCGCCGCCGGCCCCGACCACCCCGACCTGCGGCGGCTGGATCGTCCTGGCCGAGATGCCCCTGGTCACCGCGGGTGGCTTCAACGCCGGCGCGCTCCAGCGCTCGCTCCTCGACGGCCTGCGCTCCGGTGGCTGCACCGGCGTGACCGCCATCCCGGCCGGCGCCGCGGCCCCGGTGCTCAAGCTCTCGGTCAAGGCCAGCAGCGTGGGCGCCAGCGGCGTGATCAACCTGACCGCCACCGACGCCAACACCGGCGAGCTGAAGTGGCGCTTCCAGGAGCGCGTCGGCCAGGGTGACGCCGGCACCGGCGCCGCCAACGGCCTCGGCCTGAAGATCGCGACCGCCCTGGGCGGCTGATCGACGATCCGGGTCGACGGGGGAGCGGTGCTCCCCCGGACCCATCAGGGAACGCGGGCGCAGGCGCTGCGGACGCGGGGATCGGGATCCTCGTCGGCCAGGCGCCGCGCCAGCTCCCCCGCCTCCTCTCCCCCGCCCCGGGCGGCCAGGGCCTCGCAGGCCACGGCCCGCACGGCGGGGTCGGTGGATTCGAGGAGGGGCATCAGCGCCACCGGCGCCGGGAGCGTGATCGGCGCGGCCTGGTAGCGCTGCACGCAGGTGGACCCCACCCAGGTGAGCACCAGCACCGCCAGGCCGAACTGCACGAAGGCCTTGCCGGCGTTGTAGCGGCCCTTGCGGACCAGGGTGAAGCGGTAGACGCCGAAGGCCAGCACGAAGCAGCCGAAGACGGCGGGCGGGACGACGTGGATCCAGCGTGGCAGGGTGCCGGCCTGGATCCGGGCCTCCACCGGCAGGGGCAACCCCAGCACGGTGATCCACACGCTCGCGAAGAGCAGCGCCCAGGCGGCGATGCGCAGGAAGGGGATCCAGGCCAGACCGGCGGCGACGACGAGACGACGTGGCATTTTTTGGTCCTACCTCACCGGCCCTGGAGGATGCCGAAGATCTCGTTGAGCCGCTGGTTCGCCTCGCCGTGACGCCCGTCGGCGAAGGCGCCGGTGGCCGAGGCGAGGACCGAGTCGACCTTGGTGCGCTTCTCGGCGTTGAGCTTGGCCTTCTTCCGGGCGGCGTTCAGCCGCGCCATCTTGGCCTGGATGAAGGCCTCGTCGATGGCGATGGCCTGCACCGCGCGCTCGAACTCCTCGACGGCGTCGGCGGCCTGCAGCCAGCGGCCCGCCTTGCTGTGCTGGTAGATCTGCTGCTGCAGGTTCGAGGCGTCCCCGGTGAGATCGCTCGGGAGGATCCCGCGGGCGCGCATCGTCTGCCGGGCCTTCTTGTGATCCCGCTCGACCTCCTTGCGGCCCACCCGCCGGCCGGGATCGCTCGCGGCCACCCGCGCGGGCGCGGCGGCCCCGGCGAGGGCAGCCTCCCGCAGGGCCAGGGCGGCCTCCCGCTCGGCCAGCGCCTTCTCCCGCCGCGCGAGGTCCGCCTCGCGGCCCGCCATCTTGCCCTCCCGCTCGACGAGCTTGCGGCTGGCCTCCGGATCCACGCCCCCACCGGCCGGGGAGACCGGCGCCGGGGTGGCCCCCACGTCCCGGGGCCGCGCCCCCTGGGTGATCAGGCGGGTCTTCTCGGCGTCGAGCACGGCGCGCTGGGAGTCGATCTCGGCCTCCCGCTGGGAGATCGCCGCCTCCCGCTCCAGGAGCTTGCGCTGCTGCTCGACCAGGGCCCGCAGATCGCTGCTCTGGGTGCCGTCGTCCAGGAGCTTCTTGCGGGCGCTCAGGATCTCCTGGCGCTGGCGCTTCAGCTCGGCCTCGCGCTCGGCGATCTGCCGGGCCTCGCTCTCGAGCTTCTCGGTGTCCGCCTGGACCACGATGGTGAGCTCGTCGTCCTGTCCTCCCTCTTCCGGGCAGCCGGGGAGGGCGAGCAGGAGCGCGCAGAGCGCGAGCGGCGGGAGCAGGGCGTGTCTCATGAGGGGCTCCTCTCGGGGGCCGAGGGGACGTCGAGGATCTCGTGGAGGATGATGGGCTCGCTGCGACCCTTCACCCGGGTGGGGGGCAGGGCGCGCGTCTGCACGCGATCGCCGAGCTGCGAGTGGGTCTGGGGCGAGATGAGGATCTGGCCGGGGCCGGCGGCGCTCTCGAAGCGCTGGGCCATGTTCACGGTGTGGCCGATGACCGTGTACTCCATCCGGCTCTCGGCCCCGACGTTGCCGGCGACCGCGAGGCCGGTGTTGATGCCGATGCCCACGTTCACCACCAGCTTGCCGTCCTGGTGGCGCTGCCAGTTGAGCGCGCCGATCCGCTGCTGGATCTCCCAGGCGGTCCGCACGGCGTTGAGCTCGGGGTCGGGCACGGCCCGGGGGGCGCCCCACACCGCCATGATCGCGTCGCCGATGAACTTGTTGATGACCCCGTGGTGGCGGTTCACGGCGTCCACGATGATCTCGAAGTAGGCGTTGAGCAGGGTGAAGATCACGTGGGGATCCTCGCGCTCGGAGGTGCTGCTGAAGTCGCGCATGTCGAGGAAGAGCACGGTCACCTGGCGGGTCTCGCCCGAGAGGTCGGCCTCCCCCTCCTTGCCGCCCAGGAGGTGCTCGGCGATCTCGTCGGAGACGTAGCGCCCCAGGGTGGAGCGCAGCCGCTCGCGTTGCTTGAGGCCCGCGACCATCACGTTGAAGGCGGCCGCCAGGCGCCCCACCTCGTCGCGGGTCTCCAGGGGCGGCACCCCCTGCTCGAGATCCCCCTCGGCCACCCGCCCCATGGCGTCCGCCACCCGGCGGATCGGGCCGGCGAGGCGCCCCGAGAGGAAGATCGCCATCCCCAGGGCGAGGATCATCAAGCCCCCCACGAGCCCGGCGCTCTGGAGGAGCGCGACGCGGGCCCGGCGATCGGCCTCCAGGGTGGACATCCCGATCCGCAGCTGCCCCAGGACCTCCCCCGAGGGGGTCTTCAGCTTGACGGCCAGGCTCTGGTGGACGTTCACCTTGGCGCTGCCCGCGGCGAGCTGCTCCAGCACCTGCGCATGGCCCCCGGCGATCCAGACGTCGGCCAGGGCGGGATCGATCTCCCGCAGGACCACCGGCGAGAGGGCCGAGGCGCCGGTGTCGACCCGCCCCTCCTCGTCCACCACCACCACGTAGGCCAGGGGCAGGCGCAGGGAGGGGGCGTTGTCGACGAAGGCCGCGAGCGCCGCCGGGTCGATCCCGCCGCTGCCGTCGGCGAAGAGGCCGCCCCCGGCGATGGTGCTGCCCAGCTGCTTGAGCTGGGCCCCGATCCGCGCCCGCTCGGCGCCGCGGGCGCGCAGGACCAGGTAGCCCGCCGGCAGGCCCCCGCCCAGGAGGGCCACCAGGGCGGCGAAGCCCATCAGCTTGAAGCGCAGGCTGCGCTTGACGGGCGGCAGCGCGACCGCCTCCGGGGGAACCTGGGGCATGGGCCCCATCCTATCCCTGGTCCCCCACAGCGTCCGGTTTTCGCCCCCTAGCCGGCGGGGACCTCGTCGATCCGGGGCGGCTTCACGTACCACTTGGAGCCGACCTGCTCGAGCTCGAGGACCAGCTCGACGGTGCCGCCCCCCGTACGGCGGCCGAGGGTGATCCGGGCCGTGGCGTCGTCGCCCTGGGGCTCGGAGAGGGCGAAGGGGGTGTCGGGCAGGCGCTGGTAGGCGCCGAGGCGGCCGCCCAGATCGATGCGCAGCTCCTCGCGCTGCTTCTCGTCCAGGCCCGGGGGCGAGAGCTCGACCATCCGCTGGGCGTCCTGATCCTGCAGGGCGTCCAGCCGGGCGACGACCGCCTTCTGGGGGCTCTGCTGGCCGCCGCGCGGCGGACGGCTGGAGGGGCAGGCGCTGACGAGGAGGGCGGCCCCGAGGAGGAGCGCCAGGGGAGCGAGGCGGGCCAGGGAGGGCATCATTCGGGCCTCCAGGGGGGCCCCTCGGGGCGGATGATCAGGACCGGGCAGGTGGCCCGGTGGAGGACGCGCTCGGCGACGCTCCCCACCAGCAGGCCGCCGACGCCACCGCGCCCGTGGGAGGCCATGCAGATGAGGTCGATGTCCTCGCGCTCGGCGGCGGCCAGGATCTCCACCCAGGGCTTCCCCTCGACCGAGATCCGCCGGCAGCCGTTGGTCTCGCAGCGGCCGGCCCACTCCTCCAGCCGGGCCTTCGCCTCGGCGGCGGCCTCGTCGAGGTAGGCGCGGCGTGCCTTGCCGGCGGCGTGCATCCCCGGCGGGGAGGGCCGATCGAAGGCGTGCATGACGATCAGCTCCGCCCCGCAGAGCTTCGCCAGCTCACGGGCGTGGGTGAAGGCCCGCTCGCTGTGCTCGGAGAAGTCGGTGGGCAGGAGGATCCGCTTGTACATGACGTCAGCGGGCCAGGAGGGCCGCGCCGTGGATCTGCCAGGCCGAGCCCTCGAGGGCCCACCGCTCCAGCTCGTCGAAGAGGACCTCGTCGACGCCGAGGCGGTCGGCCAGCTGCCGCAGCCCCTCCCGCTCGACCAGCCGGTAGTCACCGTCCGAGAGGGCGAGGAGCAGCCCCTGCTGGAGGGCGTAGATCCGGGCCTTGCGGCTCTCGATCCGGGCCACGTGGTCGTCGATCGACGTGTGCTCGCGCAGGTCGCGGATCATCGGCTCGAGATCCTCGGGGTCGCGGGAGATCGCCTCCAGGAAGCCCATGAGGAACTGCCGCTCGTCCTGGGAGCGCTGGTGATCGAGATCCATCGTGTGGATCAGGACCCCGAAGACACCCCGCACCTCGTCTCGCGTCAGCTTCACGTTTCACCTCGCATGGCTGCGACTCTAACCCCGGGCCGCCGCGACGGGGAAGCGACCGCGGCGGGCCCGCACCACCAGCCCCAGCCCGGCGCCCAGCAGACCCCAGACCAGGGCGACCCCCAGGTGGAAGGGCAGAACGTGCAGCAGGGAGGTGCTCGGGCAGTGGAGGGTCAGCACCAGCACCGACCAGCCCGCCGCGGCGATCCCCCCCAGGGCGCCCGCCCGCACCGGGTGGAAGGTCGCCCCTCGCAGGAGGAGGAAGAAGATCAGGATCACCGGGCCCAGCTCCAGGATCGAGCCCAGGGCCAGGCAGGTGCGGGCCCCCTCCAGGAGCTCGGCGGCGCCCGGGATCCCGATCCGCCCGTGGTCGAGGAGCTCCTCGGCCAGGGCGTAGCCTCCGAAGGCGAGCCCCACGAGGACCACCACCCCGGCGCGGATCCCGCCGGCCTCGCTCACCTCGGGGCGCGCCTCGAGGAGGGTCAACCAGGTCAGGCCCACGGTGACGGCCACCCAGATCCCGGCCAGGCCGATCCAGGCCAGCCCCAGCCAGGTGGGGGCCTCCCGGCTCGTGGTCATCGCCAGGGCCACGAGCGAGATCAGGGCCCCGCTGCCGGCCGCCAGGCCCACCCGGGCCCAGGTGGGCCAGATCGGGCTCACCGGGGCGGGCGCCTCGCCCACCGCTGCCAGCACCTCCGGCCGGAGGGGCGGCGGGGCCGGGGCCGCGCCGGTCAGGGGAGAGAGGTCCAGGTCCTCGAGGTGCAGGTCGTCGCGCTCGATCATGACGTCCCCTCCCCTCGCGGCCCGCCGCCGGCGGCCTCGACGAAGGCCCTCACCCGGGCGTAGGCCCGGTGGGCCCTCACCTTGAGGGCCCCCTCGCTGACGCCCGCGGCCCGGGCGGCCTCGGCCACGCTGAGCCCCTCGATCTTGAGGAGGATCAGGGCCTCGCGCTGCTGGGGGGGCAGCTCGGCCAGGGCCCGGGAGAGGAGCTGGGCGCTCTCGGTGCGGGCCTCGGCGTCGGCTGGCCGGGCCGTGCCCCCCTCCGGACCGAGGGTGTGGACGACCGCCGCGCTGGCCTCGACGCGCCGGCGGTGGCGGGCGTGGCGGCGGCGGGCGTCGGCGGAGACGTGGCGGGCGATCCCGTAGATCCAGGGCAGGACGGGCTCACCCGGGCGGTGGGTGTGGCGGGCGGCGTGCACCTTCATCCAGGTCTCCTGGTAGAGGTCGTCGGCCAGCCCCGGATCCGGGAAGCCGTGGAGGAAGAAGCGGTGGAGGGCCGGCCCGAGGAGGGCCACCAGGGCCTCGAAGGCCCCTCGCTCACCGCCCTGGTAGCGGCGCATGTGCTCGGCTGCCTGCACATCTCTCTGGTCTGCTTCGCTCATCCCCCGCCCGAGGTTACGGACCCGATCCCGCGCCTTGACGCCCCGGAGGGCATGGTTACCTTCACTTGCGAACACGGTCCAGGGCCCCGAGGGCCCGGCAACGAAGCACGAGAAAGGCAATCGAGATGGGAAAGATCATCGGAATCGACCTGGGAACGACCAACAGCGTGGTCGCGGTGATGGAAGGCAGCGAGCCGAAGGTCATCACGAACGAGGAGGGCGGCCGCACCACCCCCTCGGTGGTGGGCTACGCCAAGGATGGTGAGGTGCTGGTGGGCCAGGTGGCCAAGCGCCAGGCCATCACCAACCCCGAGCACACCGTCTACTCGATCAAGCGCTTCATGGGCCGGAAGTACAACGAGGTCCGCGAAGAGACCAACATGGTCCCCTACAAGGTCGTCAAGTCGAAGAACGGCGACGCCCAGGTCGAGATCGACGGCAAGGAGATCTCTCCCCCCGAGATCAGCGCCAAGATCCTCCAGAAGCTGAAGCGGGCCGCCGAGAACTACCTCGGTGAGACCGTCAGTGAGGCCGTGATCACGGTGCCGGCCTACTTCAACGACAGCCAGCGCCAGGCCACCAAGGACGCCGGCAAGATCGCCGGCCTCGACGTCAAGCGGATCGTGAACGAGCCGACCGCCGCGGCGCTGGCCTACGGCCTCGACAAGAAGTCCGACGAGATCATCGCCGTCTTCGACTTCGGCGGCGGCACCTTCGACATCTCGATCCTCGAGGTGGGCGAGAACGTGGTCGAGGTCATCTCGACCAACGGCGACACCCACCTCGGCGGCGACAACATCGACCAGCGGATCATCGAGTACCTGATCGCCGAGTTCAAGAAGGACCAGGGCATCGACGTCTCCAGCGACAAGATGGTCATCCAGCGCCTCAAGGAGGCCGCCGAGAAGGCGAAGATCGAGCTCTCCAGCGTGCTGGAGACCGAGGTCAACCTGCCCTTCCTCACCGCCGACCAGAGCGGCCCCAAGCACCTCCAGCTGAAGATCAGCCGGGCGAAGCTCGAGCAGATCTGCGAGGACCTCTTCAAGCGCACCCTCGACCCCTGCAAGAAGGCCCTCGAGGACGCCGACAAGAAGGCCTCCCAGATCGACGAGGTGGTGATGGTCGGTGGCTCGACCCGCATCCCGAAGATCAACGAGCTGGTGAAGCAGTTCTTCGGCAAGGAGCCGAACCGCTCGGTGAACCCCGACGAGGTCGTCGCGGTGGGTGCCGCGGTGCAGGCCGGCGTGCTCTCCGGTGAGGTGAAGGACATCCTCCTCCTCGACGTCACCCCGCTCTCCCTGGGCATCGAGACCCTGGGCGGCGTGATGACCCCCCTCATCGCGCGGAACACCACCATCCCGACGCGCAAGTCGGAGATCTTCTCCACCGCCGCCGACAGCCAGACCAGCGTCGAGGTGCACGTCCTCCAGGGCGAGCGCCCCATGGCGAAGGACAACCGCACCCTCGGGCGCTTCCACCTCGACGGCATCCCGCCCGCGCCGCGGGGCGTGCCCCAGGTCGAGGTGACCTTCGACATCGACGCCAACGGCATCGTCCACGTCTCCGCCTCGGACAAGGCCACCGGCAAGGAGCAGAAGATCACCATCACCGCCAGCTCGGGCCTCTCCGACTCCGAGATCGAGCAGGCCGTGAAGGACGCCGAGGCCCACGAGGCCGAGGACGAGAAGAAGCGGGCCGAGATCGAGGCGCGCAACCGCGCCGACACCCTGGCCTACGCCACCGAGAAGACCCTCGCCGAGCACAAGGACAAGATCTCCGAGGACGTCCGCAAGAACGTCGAGGAGAAGCTCGAGGCCCTGAAGAAGGTCCTCCCCGGTGACGACGCCGAGGCCATCGAGACCGCCATGGAGGAGCTCACCAGCGCCTCCCACAAGATGGCCGAGGAGATGTACGCGGCCACCTCGAGCACCTCCGACGACTCCGACGAGGGCGCCGAGGACACCAGCGGCGGCGAGAGCAGCGCGAGCGACGACGACGTCGTCGACGCGGAGTTCGAGGAGAGCAAGGAGGGGTAGCTTCCTCCCTTCTCGGCTGATGAAGAGGAAGGCCTCCGTCCGGTGGGCGGGGGCCTTCTTCATTCCGTCATCGTTCCACCCGCGTACACGTACACGTACACGCGCACGTGCACGGGTTCTCCCTGGTGCCCGGCGGCGTCGACCTGCACCTGGAAGCGACCGAGCACGTGTACGTGTACGTGTACGTTCTCGGAGGGCTAGTCGAAGACGACGGCGATCGACTCTTCCTTCCCCGCCTTCACCGTCACCTTCTTCGTCACCGTCTTGCTCCCGTCCTCGGACACGACCGAGAGGGTATGGGTGCCGGGGTAGAGCTCGATGGCGGGTCCGGGGATGACGCCGACCTTCCGGCCGCGCACCTTCACGGTTCCGCCGGCCCCGAAGGGCCGGGTGATCAGGACCCGCACGCTCCCCGGCTCGAAGCTGCGCTGGAGGGTGGCGGTGCGCCCGGCGACGATCTTCACGCTCTCCTCGTGGGTGCTGCCGTCGGGGAGGGTCAGGCGAACGGAGTGGGTGCCCGGCGGGAGGCTCTGACCGGAGGAGAGCTTCCGCCAGCCCTTCCCCACCCGGATCTCGGCCCGGGTGCGGGCCGGGGAGAGCGCGAGCTGCAGGCGGCCCCGGGTCGGCGCCTTCGGCTCCTCGACGGCGGCGCCCTCGGGATCGGGTCCGGGCTCGACCGGATCGGCCTCCACGGCCGGAGCGGGATCCGGATCCGGGGCCGGCAGGGGATCGGCCGGGGGCGCGGGATCGGGATCGGCGGGGGGGGCCGGCACGGGATCGGCCGCCGCCGGATCACCTCTCCCCGGGACCACCGCGGCCAGCGCGGAAGGGGGATCGTCCGGGGTCTCGCTGCTCCGGCCGAAGACCGCGAGCCCGATCCCGAAGGCGGAGAGCCCCAGCACCAGCGCCGCCGCGCCGAGGGTGAGGTTCTTGCGGGCGGTGAGGCCCTGCACGACGCGAGAGGCGCTGCCGGGCTCGAGCTCCGCTTCGACGGGAGGCGGCGGCGGCCCGGAGGTCGTCACCCCCTGCCCCTGCCCGGAGACCGAGGCGGTCACGGCGACGGAGGGATCCGGCTCCACCCGCGAGTCCCCCTCGCGCTGGTAGCGCGTCCCGGAGCGGGTGCCCGAGGGGGTGCCGCCGGCCAGACCGATGGAGCGGGAGCTGGTGAGGGTGCGCCGGGAGAGGTAGGCCACCGGCCCGCCCTCGTCCACCTCCTGCTGGAGTCGGTCGGCGAAGACATCCCGGACGTAGGCGGCGAGGTGCGCGCTGCTGGCGGGCTCCCCGAGGTGCACCAGGAAGTCCTCGAGGGCGAGCTGGAAGGCCTCGGCGGAGGCGAAGCGGTCCTCCGGATCCTTCACCAGCGCGGCCCGGCAGATCTGGTCGAGCTCGTCGGGGATGATCGGGTTGAGATCCTTCGGCCGCGGGACGTCGCAGCGGACCACCGCGTGGAGGGTGAGGATCTCGGACTTGCGCTTGAAGAGGCGCTGCCCGGTGATCAGCTCGAAGAGCATGATCCCCAGGGCGAAGACGTCGCTGCGGGCGTCGAGCTCCTGCCCCGAGGCCTGCTCCGGCGACATGTAGGCGTACTTCCCCTTGAGCACCCCCGAGCGGGTCTTGCTCGCCCGGTCGGCGGCCTTGGCGATGCCGAAGTCGACCACCTTCACCCCGCCGTCGAAGGTCACCAGCACGTTCTGGGGCGAGACGTCGCGGTGGACGATCCCCAGCGGCCGGCCGTCCCCGGTGGAGAGGCTGTGGGCGTAGTGCAGCCCGGCCGCCGCGTCGCCGATGATCCGGCAGACCAGCGGCAGGGGGATGGGGTTGCGGGCCTTGCGCGAGGCGCGGTCCAGGCGCCGGAGATCCTCGCCGTGGACGTACTCCATGGCGATGTAGAGGGTCTCCTCGCCGTTCTCGTCCTCCTCCCGCCCCAGATCGAAGACCTGGACGACGTTGGGGTGGGTGAGCTTCGCGGCCAGCCGAGCCTCGTCGAGGAACATCGTGACGAACTCGGGGGTGCCCGCCAGGTGCGGGAGCACCTGCTTGACCACCAGGAGCTTCTCGAAGCCCTCGAGCCCCGACTGACGGGCGAGCCACACCTGGGCCATGCCCCCGGCCGCGAGGCGCTTGACGAGCTCGTAGCGCCCGTACTGAGTCGGGTCCATCACGAAGATCGATGGTAGGCGGCGCCTTCCTGGCAGGTCAATGCGAGGGAGGCGGCTTCAGGGGCCGGATCCGGGGGAGGACCAGCATCCCGGTCAGGGCCAGCAGGCCGAGGAGGACGAAGATCATCCGCAGGCCGAGGTTGCTGGTCCGGCGCCGGACCTCCTGCTTCTCCTCCTGCGAGCGCGCGCTCTGGGCGAGGGCGCCCTCCCCCTGCGCCTCCGGGCGGCCGCCGAGCTCGACCTCGATCACCGCGCGGATCCGGGCGTCGGGCTCCTCCCTCCACCGCTGCGCCAGCATCCGCGACGAGACCACGTCCCCCTTCCGGGCCAGCGCGCCCAGGCCGAGCACCGCCCAGCGGCGGGCCTTGAAGAGGCGGTGGGAGAGGAGCTCGGCCAGGGGCTCCCGGTGGACCGGGTTGCCGCTGCCGGCGAGGACCGCCAGGCTCGCGGCCTCGAGGATCACCGCCCGGGGAGTGTCGCGCCCGCCGGTGCGCAGGGCCGTCAGCTCGTCCTCGAGGGCGCCCTGCCGCTCGGCGCTCGCCTCGAGGAGCAGGCCGAGGCTGGCCTCGGCGAGCTCCAGATCGGGATCGGCAAGGAGCGCCCGCGCCGTGGGCACGTCCAGCTCCGCGCCCGCGAGCTGCAGGGCCTGCAGGCGCACCGCCCGGTCGTGTCGATCGTCCGCGGCGATCGAGGCGAGGCGGCGCCGCACCTCGGCGGGCAGCTCGCCCAGGGTCGCCAGGCGGGCGGTGGCGTGCGCGATGAGGGTGGCGTCCTCCTTGCCCAGGGCCTCCAGCCAGAGCGCCTCCAGGGCCGAGCGCCGGGCGGCGCCGGCGTCGGGCAGGCCGACCACGCCCCCGAGGTAGTTCATCCAGTCGGTCTCCCGCTCGACCACCGGCGAGGGCGGGCCGGGCGTGGCCACCTGCCACTGCGGGAGCGACGAGCAGGCGCTCTCCTCTCCCGCGGGCAAGAGCACGATCGCGCCGAGCTTGCCCCGGGGCAGGGCCGGGGCGTGATCGTCCCCGAGGAGCACCGCCACGCTCTCCTTGCGCAGGAGGGTGTCCGCCAGGGGGCGGGTGCGCTCCTCGTCCACCAGCACCTCGATGACCACCTCCTGGATGGCCGGCCGCGCCCCGGCGCCGCAGGGGACCGGGGCCTCCACCGCGCTGGCCAGGCCCACCAGCTCGCCCCGGGCCACCCAGGCGTCGAGGTCCGGCTGCACGTTCAGCAGGTGCGCCCGGGCCCCGGCGGGCGAGAGCGCGAGGAGCAGGGCCAGGGGCAGGCCCCGCCGCCGAAGGGCGAGGAGCGCCAGGAGCAGGAGGCCGGCGAGGAGCCCGCCGCTCGCCCCGGCCCCGGAGGCGCAGCCCCGGCAGCCCCGCGTGTCCTTCTTCTGATCCACCGGGGTGAAGGTCACCTCCCGGCCGAAGCAGGTCACCGTGGGGGCGTCGATCGGGTAGGTGTCGCAGAAGCACTCCAGGTCGTCGTCCTCGAGGCTGCGCTTGAGGATCTCTCCCTGCGGCGCCGAGGCGTACATGGTCGAGAGGGGCACCGCGGAGTGATCGAGGCCGACGATGTGGCCGGCCTCGTGGGTGACGGTGTTCTCGATGTCGGTGCGCACGCAACCGGTGGCGAGGCACTCGTCCTGGAAGCAGCGCTCGCTGGCGAGGCAGTCGCTGTCCTGCAGGCAGCGCGGGGGCGGCAGGGGATCGTCGCAGGTCGGCGCGTCGAGGGCGGTGAACCAGTAGTCCACGCCGTTGAGCTCGATGTCCGCGTCCACCAGCGACCCGGTGATCCGGCTGAAGGTGGTGGTGGTCACGGCGATGACCCCCCGGGGGTGCTCCCAGCAGTCATAGGCCGAGCCGCAGCACTCGCCGCCGGTGTCGAGGCAGGACCAGCAGGGGTCCGAGGCCGGGACCACCTCGCGACAGAGGGCCTCGCGCCAGACGATCAGGTTCTGGTTGTCGGGATCCGCCACCCGGAAGCCGACGTCGGTGTGGGAGGTCAGGCCGCGGTATTCGAAGGCGAAGTCGCTGCAGGCCGCGCCGGTCCACTGCCCCACCCCGCGCTCGACGGCGTCGAAGTCGCTGCCGTCGCCCAGGTCGTCGCTGCCCGCCTGGTTCACGTGGATGGGCACCGTGCGCAGGCCCCAGTAGAGGCAGGGGCCGCCGGGGGCGGTGCGGGTGCGGACGCAGGCCTCCGCGGGCGCGGGGAGCGCCGTCAGGACCAGGGCGGCCAGGGCGAGGGCTAGGGCGACGAGGGCTCTCATGCCCGGGCCCCCGGGGTCTTCAGGGAGAGGCCGAGCGCGAGCACGAGCGCGAGCGCGAGCGTGGGCGGCGCCCCCTGGTTGGACGTGGCGCAGCCCGTCTCCTCCTCCGGCAGACAGCTCTCCGGGAGGGTGAGCGCGGCGAAGTGGGTGCGCTCCTTGCCGTTCGCGCCCCGCAGGGTGACGTCCCAGCTGCGGCCCGGGGAGGTGGTGAGCGGATCGAGGCCGGAGGGTCCGATCGCCTCCCCGGTCTCGCTCTCGCTCAGCAGGACCTCGGGCTCGGGCTCGCCGGGCGCCGGCTCGACTCGCAGCGTCAGCGCACAGCCCTCGACGATCACCGTGGCGTGGGGAGGCGCGCCGGTGCCCGGTCCGTAGAGCGCGCGCAGGCCGGCGAGGTCGTCGGCGGCCGGGCGGCGGCGGGAGGTGTCGCCGGGGCTGGCCGCGGGGAAGAGGGCCGCCTCCCGGATCGAGGCCGGAGCGTCGGCGCAGCGGATCGGCCCCGGTCCGTCGCAGGCGTGCTCGAGGCCCAGGAGGTGCCCGACCTCGTGGGTCACCACCGACCAGAGATCCAGGGCGTCGGCCGCCGGAGTCTCGTCCGCCCAGTTGAATTCCACGGCGTTCAGGCCGAGGTCCGCCTCGAGCAGCTGGCTCGTTCCGGCGGCGCTCAGGTGGAGGGTCGCCCCGGCGGTGGTGCGGGCGTCCCCCAGCTCGGGCGGCCAGCCGACCGCCTCGAGCACCACCGCCGAGCTCTCCCCATCGCCGCTGACGAAGGCCTCGTCGATCGGACCCTCGTAGCGCAGGGCCACCGGCGAGTCGGGCGGCGCCATCCAGGCCTCGAAGCCGCGGCGCAGGAGGCGCAGCCGCTCCTCGCACCGGCGCTCGGTCGGGCCGAGGCGGTAGGGCACGGGGAAGCTCGCCCAGCGCAGGGGCTCCCCGCCGGGCCCGGCGTAGTGCTCGTAGGCCCGGGCGGCGGAGGGCGGACCGAGGGTCAGCAGCGCCCCGCCGAGCGCGAGGATGGCCCGCGCGCACCTCATGGCCGGCCGCCCTCCCCGATCTCGGCCTCGAGCAGCCGGGGCAGCTCGGCGAGGGTCAGGCGCAGCTCGCCGACCTCCGCCCGCGGCTCGCCCGGACGGGTGGCCAGCCGGACGGCGTCCGGCTCGAGCACGGCCTCGGCCCCGGCGCCCTCGCCCCGCAGCCGCCAGATCGAGGCGCCCAGGAGGGTGAGGTCGAGGCGCGCCCGCGCGCCGCCGGGCCGGGGCCGCAGGAAGAGGAGGAGGCGGTCTCCCGCCTCGACCCGGGGCACGGCCCCCACCCGCTGGCCCAGCTCGCCCAGATCTCCGCCGGGCAGCACGATCTCCAGCTCGGCGGGGGCGGCCTCCCCGGCGCCGCGGAAGAAGGTGGTGGGCGCGAGCCGCACCAGGGTCAGGATCTTCCGCCCCTGATCCACCGAGACCGCCCGGGCCTCGAGGACCTCGCCGGTGCACACCACGCTCGCCTCCGCCGCCGCGCGGCGCACCACCTCCTGGAGGCCCACCGGGCTGGAGGTGTCCGCGCCCACGGGGAGCGCCGGCAGTAGGGCCAGGGCGAGGGCCGCCAGGTGGAGTCGCGCGGAGAGCATCCCCTGCACCATAGCAATGGGCGGGGGGCGTGCGGGACGGTGGATTTGCCGGGGGAGGAGGTGCTAATTGCGGCCACCATGTCCGGAAAGCCCCGCCTCCGCTTCGCCCCCTCCCCGACCGGCTACCTCCACCTCGGCGGTGCCCGGACGGCCCTCTTCAACTGGCTGATCGCCCGCAAGCTCGGCGGCACCTTCGTGCTGCGGATCGAGGACACCGATCAGGCCCGCTCCACCGAGGAGTCGACGGCCGCGATCTTCGACGGCCTGCGCTACCTCGGCCTCGACTGGGACGAGGGTCCCCTGAAGGGGGGCGACTACGGCCCCTACGTGCAGACCGAGCGCAAGGCGCTCTACCGCGAGCACGCCGAGCGCCTGATCGCCGGGGGCAAGGCCTACCGGTGCCGCTGCAGCCAGGCCGAGCTCGACCTCCTGCGCGAGGCCGCGGCCGAGGCGAACGTGCAGTTCCGCTACCCGGGCACCTGCCGGGACCAGGCGGTGTCGGAGGACGAGGACTACGTGGTGCGCATCAAGATGCCCGAGCTGGGCAGCACCACCTTCGAGGACCTGGTCCGGGGCCGGATCACCACGCCCCACGAAACCCTCCAGGACGAGGTCATCCTCCGCAAGGACGGCGTCCCCCTCTACAACTTCGGCTGCGTCGTGGACGACGCCACCATGGAGATCGACGTGGTGGCCCGCGGCGACGACCACATCAACAACACCGCCCGGCAGATCCTGATGTACCAGGCCCTGGGCTACGAGCCGCCGAAGTTCGCCCACCTGCCGATGATCCTGGGCGACGACAAGAAGCGCCTCTCCAAGCGCCACGGCGCGGTGAGCGTCAGCGTGTACCGGGATCTGGGCTACCTGCCCCACGCCATGGTGAACTACCTGGTGCGCCTGGGCTGGTCCCTCGACGACAAGACCGAGGTCTTCAGCCTCGAGGACCTCCTCGAGCACTTCGACTTCTCCCGGGTCTCCAAGTCGGCGGCGGTCTTCAACCCCGAGAAGCTCACCTGGCTCAACCAGCACTGGATCAAGGAGAGCGAACCTTCGGCCCTGGCCCCGGAGATCGTGGAGCGCCTCGCCGGCCTCGGCTTCGAGGCCAGCGCCGACGAGAAGCTGCTGGCGATCATCGCCGCCCTGCAGCCGCGGGTGGGCACCCTGCAGGAGATGGCCGAGAGCGCGACCGTCTACTACCGCTCCGGCGTCGAGAGCTGGGACGAGAAGGCGGTGAAGAAGTTCCTCGACCCGAAGTTCAGGCCCCAGCTCCAGGCGGCCCGCGACCAGCTCGCCGGCCTCGACCCCTACGACGCCGAGGCCATGGAGGAGTGGGCCCGCGGCTACGCCGAGGCCAACGCGCTGGGCCTGGGCAAGGTGGCCCAGCCCCTCCGGGTGGCCCTGGTGGGCGGCACGGCCTCGCCGGGCATCTTCGAGACCATCGCCATGGTGGGCCGCGACGAGGCCCTGGCCCGGATCGACACCGCCCTGGGGATGATGGACGCGGCGGGCGAGGCGTGAGCAGCGCCGGAGCCGAGGCCGGGGGGAGGGGGCTCTACGCCCGGGGCAAGCGCTTCCTGGTCGAGGGGGTCGGCGACAGCTTCGACGGCCTCGACCTCGGCGCCTTCGTGATCGTCGCGGTGGGCTGCGCCGGGCTCCTGCTCTCGCGCTACCACGGCACCGTCGGCGCCTACCACCGCTACTTCCGCGGGGCGTTCCGCGACTGGCCCCTGGAGCCGGTCTACGACCACGTCTACTGGTTCGCCGCCTCCTTCGTCTGCTACGGCCTGCTGCCCTTCCTGGTCGTGGTGCTCCTGAAGAGCGAGAAGCTCTCGGAGTACGGGCTGGGGCTGGGCGACTGGCGCCTGGGCCTGAAGGTCTCGGGCTTCTTCTTCGTGATCATGGTGCCGCTGGTCCTCTACTTCGCCCAGACGGACGCCTTCCGCCTCACCTACCCCCTGGATCGGGACGCGGTGCGCTCCTGGAGCCACTTCTGGCTCTACGAGCCCGGCTACTGGTTCTACTTCGTGGCCTGGGAGTTCCTCTTCCGGGGCTACCTCCTCTTCGGCCTCCACAAGCGGATGGGCAACCACGCCATCTGGGTGCAGCTGATGCCCTTCGTGCTGATGCACACCGGCAAGCCCGAGGTCGAGGCCTTCGCCTCGATCATCGCCGGGGTGGCCCTCTGCGTGCTGGCGCTGCGGACCCGCTCCTTCTGGTGGGGCGCCTTCCTCCACGCCGCGGTGGCCGGCTTCATGGACCTGACCTGCGCCCTCGCCCGCATCAAGTCCTAGCCCCGCATTTGACAGCGCCGGGCGACGGAATCTAGAAGGAACGTCGTGATTGACACCCCAAGGAAGGCTCGCTATGTAGCCGCCTCCCTCGCGCTGGCGGGGGCCCTGTTGCTCCTCCCGGGGAGCGTGTCAGCAGCCGAATACACCATGGATCTCGGGGCCACCCTCCCCAAGTGGGTGAAGAAGCTCGAGGAGCATCGCTACCGCTCACCGTGGGACTGGGACGCCACCCTGAAGTGGCTCGACCGGACCTACGCCAAGTGGGAGTACCCGCGGATCCGCATCGTGAACAAGCCGGGCATCAAGGCCTTCCACCTGAAGAACAGGAAGAAGAAGGCCGACTGGGACGGGATCAACGTCTACCAGCTCGAGTCGGGCGAGGTCCGCTTCTTCGTCGTGGAACGCGAGAAAGAGGCGAAGACAGCTCCGAAGAAGTCCGGTAAATAACTACGCATACTGGGATGTCGTCTAACGGCAGGACGACGGGTTCTGGCCCCGTTAATCAAGGTTCGAATCCTTGCATCCCAATATTTCCCTTGTTGAATACAGGCAGTTCTATCCAGCCCGGTTGCTCTTCGGCTCCGGGGCGATTTTGGGTTTCGCTTCCTGGAAGTTCTGTCGTATAGAGTCGTCCACGTGAGAGCAGTAAAGATGGCCCCTTCGTCTAGCGGTTAGGACGTCGGCCTCTCACGCCGAAAACATGGGTTCGAGTCCCGTAGGGGTCACCAGCTGAAACCCCCCGATTCGTCGGGGGGTTTCTTTTTTCCGTCGAGGCTCCGGCCGCACCCCTTCACAAGCTGCTGCGGCAGGCCGAGAGCGTACCGGTGGTCGAGAAGATCGAGGCGT
>JARGFU010000021.1 GCA_029210625.1 Deltaproteobacteria bacterium
TCGCCGGCGCGGCGGCGGGCGCGGCCCGGGGGGCCGGGGGCCGGGCCGCCTCGGGGGCGGCGGGGAGCTCCTCGGCCGCGGGAGCCTCGGGCTCGGCGTCGGCCTCGGGGGCCTCCACCTCGGCCCCTGCCCCGGACGCCTCCGGGCGGACGGCCGGCGGGGCGTTGCCCTCGAGCTCGACCGCCTCGGGCTCGTCGTTGCGGGCCGGCGGCGGCGCGGTCATGCCGGCCGACGCCCGGACCTTCGCGATGAAGGTGTCCAGGGACTTCACCTGCTCCCGGGCCTGGTTCACCAGGCGCTCGCCGGTCTGGTCGTCGATGACGCCGGCGGCCCGGGCGCGGTCGAGGCGGCGGACCGCCTCGGCGATCCGGCCGGAGCCCTCCCGCAGGAGGTGCTCGGCCTCGTAGAAGGCCACCTGGCCCTCGAGGGTCGCCAGGGCCTGCTCCTGGGCGATCGTGTAGGCCGGCAGGGTCTCCGCCCGGCGCAGGTAGGCGATGCCGCGCTCGAGGCGGGAGGGGTCACCGCTCTGGATGCGGTCCCGGGCCCACTCGATGAGCAGGTCGAAGAGCGCCTGGTCGAGATCCGCCCGCTCGTTGAACGAGGCCTTGCCCGCCTCGAAGCCCTCGGGGGGCAGCGGGATCGAGGCGTAGGCCTGGGCCAGCCGCGGCTCGTCCGGGGTGTAGGGCTTCTCCCCGACCGGGAAGAAGATGCCCCGCTTCACCACCAGGTTGCCCTCCTCGGCCACCAGGAAGTAGCGGCGCGAGTTCTGCTGCGCCACGAAGTAGAGCAGCGCGAAGGTGAGAGCGAGGAAGGCCAGGAGGATCGCCAGGCTCTTGAGGCGCTGCCCCCAGCCGCTGCTCCCACCCCCGGACTCCGAAACGCCAGTCTCCTCGTCGTACATACCTCTGGATTACTCCCGGCCCTTTCCCAAGTAAAGGACCGGGCCTCTTCCTAGCGAGCCACGACGACCTGGTTGCGCCCTCCCTCCTTGGCCTCGTAGAGCGCCTTATCGGCGCGGCGGATGAGGGCCGCGGCGTCGTCGCCCGCCCCCGAGGCCTGGGCCACGCCCGCGCTCACCGTCAGGCGCAGCGCCCCCCGCTCCGTCTCGATGGGGGTCTCCGCGACCCGCTGCCGGATCCGATCCGCGACCCGCCAGCCGCCCTCCCGGTCGGTGTTGGGGAGGAGGAGGATGAACTCCTCTCCGCCGTAGCGCACGACCACGTCGATCTCCCGGACGAGGTCGCTGGTGATCCGCACGACGGCGCGCAGCACCTCGTCCCCCACGGGGTGCCCGTGGGTGTCGTTGACCTGCTTGAAGTGGTCGATGTCGAGCATGATCAGCGAGAGGGGCTGATCGTAGCGCAGCGCCCGATCCATCTCGGCGGGGAAGCGCTCGGAGAGGTACTGGCGATTGTAGGCGAGGGTCAGGGCGTCGGTGACGGCGAGCCGGTAGAGGCGCGCATTCTCCAGGTCGCGCACCACCGAGGAGGCGAGGAACTCCATCATCGACTCGTGCTCGGCCGTGAAGGCCTCCGCGTCCTGGCTGGAGGCGGTGATGACACCGATGACCCTCCCCGCCGCCTCGAGGGGCACGCAGACCATGCCCCGCTGGGCCCGGCCGAGGCCGAGATCCTTGAAGCGCGGATCGACCGGGGCGTCCCCCACCCGCGCCGACTCCCCCTTCTCGGCCACCCAGCCGGCGATGCCCTCGCCGCGCCGGAAGCCGATCTTCTGGACCTCGTCGTCGGTGAAGCCGTGGGCGGCCCGACAGAGGAGCGCCTCGCCGGACTGATCGAAGAGCAGCACCGAGGCGGTCTCGACCTGCGCGACCTTCGCGGCAGCCTCCGCGATGTCCTCGAGCGCGGACTCGAGGGACTCACCCTGGTTCAGCCGCCGGGAGACCTCGTAGAGGATCCGGAAGACCTCGCGCCGTGAGGAGCGATCAGTCGTGGCGAGCCTCCTTCTTCAGGACCCCGATGAAGGGGAGGTTGCGATAGCGCTCGGCGAAGTCCAGCCCGTACCCGACCACGAAGGCGTCGGGGATGGTGAAGCCGAGGAAGTCGATCTCGATCTTGTGGATCGCGCGGGAGGGCTTCTCGAGGAGGCTGCAGACCTTCAGGCTGGTGGGGTGCCGCGACTTCAGGTTGTCCAGCAGGTACTCCATCGTCAGCCCGGTATCGACGATGTCCTCGACCACCAGCACGTGGCGACCCTCGATGGGCTTGGAGAGGTCCTGGGTGATCCGCACCACGCCGGAGGACTTCGTCGAGTCGCCGTAGGAGGAGACGCCGATGAAGTCGATCGCCAGCGGGAGATCGATGTGGCGGGCGATGTCCGCCGCGAAGACGAACGAGCCCTTCAAGATCACGATCAGGGTGAGGGGTTGGCCCTGGTAGGTCTCGGTGATCTCCTTGCCCAGCTCCGCGAGGCGCTCCCGGATCTGCTCCTCGGTGATCATGGACTCGACGTCCTGGCTCAGTCGCTCGAGGGTCATGGCTGCTCCTTCTCTCTTCAGAACTCTGCGTTGTTCATCAGCTCGCCGAAGCCACCGCCGCCCGGCACGATGTACTGGCGATCGTCGAGGCCCCGCTCCTCGTCCCAGCGCTCGCCGGGCCGGCAGGCCAGCACGTCCTCCGGCGAGAGCCCGCGGTCGAGGCGCAGGGCGTAGATCGGCACCTCCGGGTGGAGGCCGGTGATCTTCTTCAGGTACTCCGGCGTGACGATGAGGTGCAGGGCGACCAGCCCTCTGGGCGTGCCCTCGACCTCGTTCTGGTAGATGTCGATCGCCCGCGCCATCGAGCCGCCGGTGGCGGCCATGGGATCCGGGAAAAGCACCATCGCCCCCTCGACCCCGCCGCCGATCTTCGAGCCGTGGACGCTGGTGCCGGTCACCTGCCCCTTCTCGTCGGTGACGCGGTTCATCACCACGTGGTCCTGCCGGATCAGCTCCGGGTCGATCACGGTGTGCAGCACGTCGAAGGCGACCTGCGAGGGAAGGGTCCCGGCTCGGGCGACGTTCACGGTGATCGTGCGGGTGCGCCGGTCGATGATCTCGTGGCGCAGCACCGCCCGCGGCTCCGAGGCCGCCATCCGGGTGGGCCAGTCGATCCGGGTGCGGGGGAACTCCTTCACCAGCGCCGCGCGCACCAGGCCCTCGTAGCAGGCGGAGATCAGCCGGTTCATCTCGGGCTGCACCGTCTCGGGCACGCAGGCCCGGGCCAGGAGGGAGCGCAGGTAGGGGTCGGCCAGGATGTGCACCTGGCTTCCGTAGGCGTGATCTTCCTCGGCGAGGATGCAGGGCGGGTTCAAGAGTCCTCCTTCAGGCCCAGGGTACCCTGGGCGTCGTCGTGGCGTGGGGTCGCGGTGGCCCCGGCGGGGTCGAAGCAGGCCCGGCAGCGGGCCTCGTAGGCATCGGAGGCGCCGACCACCACCCGGTGCTTGTCGGCCACCAGGCGCTGGGAGCGGCCGGCCGGCTTGCCGCAGACCACGCAGATGGCGAGCTGCTTGGTGACGTACTCGGCCACCGCCAGGATGGCGGGCATCGGGTCGAAGGGCACGCCCCGGTAGTCCTGGTCGAGGCCGGCGACGATCACCCGGATGCCCCGGCCGGCGATCTGCTCGCAGACCTCGAGGAGCTCGGGCCCGAAGAACTGGGCCTCGTCGATGGCCACCACCTGCACGCCCTCCTCGAGCTTGCTCAGGATGGCCTCGGCGTCCTCGACGGGGGTCGACTCGATGGAGAGCTGGTTGTGGGAGACCACCTTCCGCTCGTGGTAGCGGACGTCGATGGCCGGCTTGAAGATCTGGAGCTTCAGTCGAGCGATCTGCGCGCGGGTGACCCGCCGGATGAGCTCCTCGGTCTTCCCCGAGAACATCGGTCCACAGATCACCTCGATCCAGCCCGTGTCGCCTCGCTCGGGGTGCATGGCGCCGCTTGATTCCAGGGCTCCGGACCGGTGTCAACCCGGCCGTTCGGACGCGGGGGCCGCGGGGAGCGGCCTTGGGCCTCCCGAAGTCAGCGGAAACGCAGGTAGGAGGCCAATAGCTCCCGAACGAGGGCGGTCAGGGAGAGGCCGTGCTTCTCTGCCATCTCCTTGAGGATCTCGTAGTCCGAGGTCTTCAGGCGCAGCGGCACGACCATGGTCGATCCGCTGGTGGCCTCCCGCTCGCCGTCCGGATCCACCTCCAGTCCGTCGGCGTCGGGGACCTCGCTGGCGTCCTCGTCCTCGTCCGCCTCCTCCACCGGCAGGGGCGCCCCCTCGGTGAGCAGCCGGCGCCGCTCGGCCTCCAGCTCGTCGGAGAAGAGCTGCTTGAGGAAGTTCGCCAGGTGGATGTTCGAGGGGGTGAACTCGTACTCGGCGAGGAACTGGTCGATGTCGTACTGCATCTCCCAGGCGGTCTGGTAGCGCTTCTCCCGGTCCTTCTCGAGGGCCTTCATCAGGATGCGCTCGACCCCCTCGGGGACGTCGGCCTTGAAGTAGCTCGGCGCGTAGATCTTCCCCTCGGAGATCGACTTGAGGATCGCCACCTCGTTGTCGCCGGTGAAGAGCTTCAGATCGGTGATCCACTCGTAGAGGACCACGCCGAGGGAGAAGATGTCCGAGCGGGCGTCGAGGGACTTCCCCACCACCTGCTCGGGCGACATGTAGGAGAGCTTGCCCTTGATCTCGCCGGCCCGGGTCTGCTCGACCTGGGTGGCCGCCTTGGCGATGCCGAAGTCGAGGATCTTCACCGTGCCATCGAAGGAGACGAAGATGTTCTCGGGCGTCACGTCGCGGTGGACGATGTTCAGGGGGTTCCCGTAGACGTCGGTCTTCTGGTGCGCGTAGTAGAGCCCCTCGCAGACGCTCGAGGCGATCTTCAGCGCGTAGACCATCGGGAAGGGGATCCCCATGGAGTCGGCCTTCGGGATCACGCGCCGCATGTCGCGCCCGAAGATGTACTCCATGGCGATGAAGAAGGTGTCGCCGATCTTGCCGAGGTCGTAGATCTGCGCGATCGACGGATGCGAGAGCTGCGCGGCCAGCTTCGCCTCGTGCAGGAACATGTTCACGAAGCTCTGCTGCTTCGAGAGGTGCGGCCGGATCCTCTTGATGACGATCGTCTTCTCGAAGCCCTCGAGGCCGGCCTGCCGGGCGAGAAAGATCTCGGCCATGCCGCCGACCGCGATCCGGTCGATCAGCGTGTACTTTCCGTACCTTACGCCCTTCTTACGCGCCACGGAGGCAGCATACCGGCCACCTTCGGCCCCGGGCAACAAAGCGGCCCGGCGCCGCCGGGTGAGACGGCCTCTCTCGACCCCGGCTGCCCGATCAGAAGTGCATGCGGTGTTCGACCAGCGGACCGCGCGCCAGGGCGGCCTCCCGCAGGAGGGCGCCGAGGTCGCCGGCCTTGAGCGGATGCTCGAGCGCGGTGACGGGATGCATGGCCAGGGTCGCCCGCAGCAGGGGCGTCAGCTCGTCACAGACCACTGCGACGGTCGGCGCGTGCTTCCAGCTGCGGATCATCCTCGAGAGGTCCTCGTGGATCGCCCGGCCATCTGCCCCGCTCGAGAGCAGGACGAGATCGATCTCCGGCTCGTTGTCGAGGGCCTCCCGGGCCTCTTCTGCATCCCGCACCCAGCGCGTCTCCACCCACTCGTCGAGGCGGCGCAGTGCCATCTTTATCAGTACCAGGTACACCTTCCGGTGTTCCACGACCATCACGCGACGTCGAACGATCAACTTCGTATCCCCCGAAAGCGATCGGTTCATTCGATTCAACAGACGCCCCGAGGGTAGCAAGGCGGTCGGGGCCCCGAACAGCGGGGCCGGATCCCCAGGGGAGGATCCCCGCGTGCAAAGATCCGCCGTTCGCGGCGGATCCGAACACGATCGTCAGCCGTTCAGAAGCGCAGGGCCGAGAGCGCATCGTAGGTCTCCCGGTCGCGGGTCTGGTTGTAGAGGTCGCGCTGCTCCTTGAAGTCGGCCGCGGTCGCGTCCGCCTTGAGGTGGAAGTACCCGCCGGCCCCGAGGGCGACCACCGTCGCGCCCGCCGAGATCCAGGCGCCGAGCCGCATCCGCTTCGCCGACTTGGCGTAGGACTCGAGGAAGTCGGGCGAGGGCACCATCTGCACGCCACGGGCGACGGTCTCGTCCACCTTCACGACCACCTGCTCCTTGGCGGTGATGAAGCCGGTCTTCTCCACCTCGACGAGGTGCACGCCGGCCGGGACCTTCTGCTCGCCCAGGGGGCTGACCCCGACGATCCGGCCGTCGATCTTCACCGACGAGCCGGGCTCGCTCACCGAGATGATCAGGGAGCCCAGGCGCCCCTCGAGGGCCTTGGAGAGGAGCTGCACCGTGGCGTTCGGGACCTCGTCGATGAGGCCGCCCGCGTCGCCCTTGACCGTGCGGCTGACGCGGTTGAGCACCTTGGCCTTGGCGACCTCCATCAGGACGAGATCGAGGATGGTCTGCTCGCCGACCTTCTTGAGGCCGCCCTGGATCATGTAGTCGGCGCCCAGCGCGCCGCCGATCTCGGCCAGGCAGCTCTCCGAGTCGACGCCGCAGAGCTGCTTCTGGGCCTCGAGGGAGAGGAGCGCCCGGATGTCGGCGCCGCTGATGACCGAGAAGGCCTCGGTGTCCCTCGCGGCGCGCGCGACCGAGGCGCTGACCACGCTCACGAGATCCTCGGAGACGCCGCCGCCCTTGAGATCCATCACCGCGAGCTGCGGCAGCTCCTCGGCGGAGGCCGGCCGCACCGGCGTCACCAGACCGACCAGCGCGAGGCCGGCCACGACGAGACGTCCCATCCTGATCTGCATGATCTTCCTCCCCCGAAAGAGGCGAATTCGAACGCGAATCCTAGCATGACTCTTCCAAGCGGGGGCCCAGCGAATAGGATGCCGACGTGCTGATCGCGCTGCTGCGGGCCCTCCGGCCGACCCACTGGTCCAAGAACGCCTTCGTGCTGGCGCCCCTGCTCTTCGCGCGGCGCTGGGAGGACGGCCCCTCGGTCCAGCTGGCGCTGCTCGCCCTGGGGCTCTGGTGTGCCGCGGCCAGCGCCGTCTACCTCTTCAACGACGTCCGGGACCGCGAGGAGGATCGGCTCCACCCGCTGAAGAAGCTGCGCCCGGTGGCCGCTGGCGCCCTGCCGGTCCCCGTGGCCCTCGGCGCGGCCGCCCTGCTGGCCGCGGGCGCCCTGCTCCTGGGCTGGCTCTTCCTGGCGCCCACGGTGGGGGTCGGGCTCGGGGCCTACCTCCTCTTGAACCTGGCCTACAGCCTCCACCTCAAGAAGATCCCCTACCTCGACGTCTCGATGGTGGCCGCCGGCTTCGTCCTGCGGGTCTTCACCGGCGCCGTCGCCATCGCGGTGCCGGCCTCGCCCTGGCTCCTCACCTGCGCCGCGGGCCTGGCGCTCTTCCTCGCCCTGGCCAAGCGCCGGGCCGAGCTGGCCCGGACCCGGGAGACCGACGCCTCGGCCCGCAAGGCCGTGCAGTCCTACGATCTGGGCCGCCTCGACCTGCTCTGCCGGGTGATGGCCCTGGTGAACACCGTGGCCTATGGGGCCTACGGCATCTCCCCCACCACCGTCTCCCACATCGGTGACGCGCGGATGGCCCTCACCCTCCCCTTCGTGGCCCTGGGGCACTGGCGCTACCTCCACCTCCTGAAGAAGGGCGAGGGCGAGGATCCCACCCGCCTGGCCCGCAAGGATCCCTTCCTCCTCTGCATCACCCTGGGCTGGGTGATCGCCTGCGCTCTTCTCCTCGCGCTCTGAACGAGGCAGACTTCCGCGTGACCATGAAGAACTACCAGGATCTGCACGAGGGCAACCGCTTCCCCATCCACCACCCGGACGGTCGGGTGGAGTACCTGACCGCCAAGGAGTACCTGGCGGTGCGGGGACGCTTCAACGCCGAGCACGAGCTGGCCACGGTCCCCTCCCCCGGCGCCGGCTCCCGGCGGGTCAGCAATCCCGCCGGCGCCCCGCGCCCTCGCGACTAGCCGATCTTCAGGCTGACGACCTGGTCGCGATCCTCCTCGTGCTTCAGCAGCACGTCGAGGGTGTCACGAACCAGCTGAGGCTCGAGGGCGTCGCCGCCGAGGAGGAGCAGCGCGCGGGCCCACTCGATGGTCTCGGCCACCGAGGGGAGCTTGCGCAGATCGAGGGTCCGGATGCGGGCGACGTGGGCCGCGATGCTCGCCGCGAGGCCCGCCTCGAGCCCGGGGATCCGCGAGCGAAGGATCTCCTCCTCGCGCTCGGGCGTGGGGAAGTCGAGGAAGAGGTGCAGGCAGCGCCGGCGTAGGGCGTCGGAGAGCTCCCGGCTGTCGTTGGAGGTGAGCACGACCCTGGGCCGCCGGGTCGCCTTCACCGTCCCCACCTCCGGGATCGAGAGGGCGAAGTCGGCCAGGACCTCGAGGAGCAGCGCCTCGAACTCGGGCTCGGCCTTGTCCACCTCGTCGATGAGGAGCAGCGCCGGACCCTCGCAGCGGATCGCCCGGAGCAGGGGCCGCGGCAACAGGAAGCGCTCGGAGAAGAAGACGTCGTCGAGCTCACCCACGCGGCGGGCGGCCTCCGCGAGGCTGGTGGCCCCCTCGGTGACCTCCTCGAGCCGGTCCTTGAGGAGCTCGACGTAGAGGAGCTGCTTCCCGTAGGCCCACTCGTAGACGGCCTTGGACTCGTCGAGGCCCTCGTAGCACTGCAGGCGGATCAGCTCGCGCCCCTCGGCGGCGGCCAGGGCCACCCCCAGCTCGGTCTTCCCGACCCCCGCCGGTCCCTCGATCAGGAGCGGCCGGTCCAGGGCCCCGGCGAGGTAGGCCACGGTCGCGGTCCGGGTGTCGGCGACGTAGCCCTGCCCCTCCAGGATCCGGCGCACCGCCTCTGGGGCGTGCTTCGCCTCGGTCTCGGTGCTCACGGCTGCTCGCTCCCTACCTGTTCAATTCCGGGCTGCCCCCTGACAGAGCTGTCGTGGATCCTCCCCGGGGGTAGACCCCCTAGTGGCCCCTGGCCCAGTGATCCCGGCAGCTTGGAGCGATGGCGCGCCCCTTGCTCTCCTGCAGCTCCGTCCCACGGGCAACACCGTGGGGCAGGGAGAGGGCGAAGGCCGAGACCGCGAGGTTTCGGCCTTCGATTTTCCGTCCCCCTCAACGGAGCTTGGAGGCCCAGTCCCGGGCTTCCTGCTGGAGCCGGGGGTCGGCGTCACGCGCGCCGCTGTCGGCGTAGCGCTGGTAGTAGGTCGCGGCGCGGCGGTTCTTGCCGAGGGCGCGGTGCGCCTCGCCCAGCCCGAAGAGGGGGGAGGCCATCTGCTGGTCCAGGGCCAGGGCCCGCTCGTACTCCGCGACGGCCCGGTCGTAGCGACGCAGCCCCACCAGGGCCGAGCCGAGGGCCACGTGGGCCACGGCGAGGGAGGGATCCGCCGAGATGCTCTGCTCCAGGGCCTGCACGGCTCCCTCGTACTGCCGCTGCCCGATGAGGGCCACGCCCCGCTCGTACTCCTGGCGCGAGCGGCGGACGTCCACCGCCGTGGGCTGCCGGGCGGGCGCGGGCGCGGGCTGCGTCGCCGGCTGGGGCTGCGGCTGGGGCGTCGGCGTCCCGGCGTAGGGCTGATGGGTGGGGGCCGGCGCCGGTGCCGGTGCCGGTGCCGGCGCGGGAGCCGGCGCGGGCTGCGAAGCGGCGAGCTTCTTGCGGGCGACCTCGATGTTCTTCCGGGCCCCCTCGTTGGTCGGATCGAGCTCGATCACGTGCTCCCAGGCGGGGATGGCGCGGTCGAGGCGCCCCTGCAGCGCGAAGGCGTACCCGAGCTTGTAGTGCGCCTCGCTGGCGCGAGGGTTCTGCTGCACCCCGTTCTGGTAGGCCTTCACGGCGCCCTCGTAGTCCTTGGCCTTCATCCGGGCGTCGCCCAGCTCGACCTGCTTGCGCGCGGCCCGCGCCTCGGCGTTCCCGGCGGGTTGGGCCGGCTGCACCGCGGGCTGCACCGGCGGCGGCTGCGGCTGCGCCACGGGCGGCGGCTGCGGCTGAGGATAAGGCTGCGGCGTGGGCTGCGGCTGAGGATAAGGCTGCGGCGTGGGCTGCGGCTGAGGATAAGGCTGCGGCGCGGGCTGCGGCTGAGGATGAGGCTGGGGCGCGGGCTGCGGCTGCGCGACCGGCTGCGCGACCGGCTGCGGCTGGGGCTGGGGCTGGGGCGTGGGCTGCGCCACGGGCGCCGGCGGCGGCGGCGGCGGACGCGCGGCCTCCTCGAGCTCTTTCTTCAGGGTCGCGGCCTTCTCCTGGGCCTTGATGACCCACTTGCGCTCGCTGGCCCGGGTCTCCTTCTTCACGTACTGCTCGTAGGCGGCGATGGCCTCCTTCTTGCGGTCGGCCTGGCGGAAGGACTCGGCCAGGCCGTAGTAGGCGTCCGGCTCGTCGGGCTTGAGCTGGGTGTGCTTGGTGTAGCCCTCGATGGCCTGGTCCCACTTCTCCGCCTTGCGGGAGGCGTAGGCCCAGTTGAACCAGGCGGTCGCGTACTCCTCGTCCGCCATCGCGGCGGCGTGGAAGGCCTCGATGGCCTCGTCCTTCTTGCCCTGCTTGTAGAGCAGGGTCCCCATCTCGTTGTGGGCCAGGGCGTAGTCCGGCGCGATCTCGACCGCCTTCTGGTAGGCCGCCAGGGCGGCGTCGGCGTTGCCGGCCTTGGCCAGCTGATCCGCCTCGCGCTTCTTCTCCTTGGCCTCGTCCGGGATACCGGCAAAGGCGGGGAACGTGAGGCCCAGCCCGAGGACGAGGGCGACGGCAGTGATCAGTCGGCGATTTTCGTACATGGGACGGCTTCCTTCTCGATCCGGATGAGGCGCCACTTCAACCCTTCATGCTAGCTCGCCTCCGGCCACGCGAAAAGGATCCGGCTTGTCCTTCCCTGCCGCGTGGCCGATGCTCGCGCGACGCCCTTGATGGACTCCCCCACCCCCTCGCCCATTCAATCCGGCCCGGTCCCCGCCGGCGCGGGAGATCTCTCTCTGCCGGCCGGCCTGCTCCTCCTGGCGGCGGCGCTGGTCTTCTTCACCCTGGGCACCGTGGCTCAGCTCTCCGACCTCGCCTCCGGGCTCTTCGTGACCCAGCTGGTCTGCTTCCTCCTGCCGGCCGTGCTCTTCGCCCGCGCGAGCAACACCCGGGCCCGCAGCTACCTGCGCTGGGATCGGGGCCTCGGCTGGGGGGAGCTCGCGCTCGTCCTCCTGGTCTCCCTGGCCAACTACTTCGTGGCCGCCGCCTTGATGGGCGTGTGCACCCAGCTGCTCCCCGAGTCCTGGCGCTTCGCCGACGCCGCCCGGGTGCTGGCCGCGACCGAGGGGCCGCAGCTCTCGGCCATCGTCATCGCGGTGGTGGTGCTGGCCCCCTTCTGCGAGGAGGCCCTCTTCCGGGGCGCGCTCCAGCGCGGCTTCACCGCCCGCCTCGGCCCCCGGCGGGCCATCCTCCTCACCGCCCTGGCGTTCAGCGCCCTCCACGCCGACCCCATCGGCTTCCTGCCCCGGGTGGAGCTGGGTCTCCTCTTCGGCTGGCTGGCCTGGCGGACGCGCTCGCTGGCGGCCCCGATCCTCGCGCACGCGGTGAACAACGGCGCGGCCACCCTCCTCTTCTTCGCCGCCGGCGTCGAGACCGAGCCCGAGCGCGAGGCCCCCCTCGGTCTGCTCCTCGGGGTGATGGCGGTGGGCCTGGTGGTGCTGCTACCGGCCCTCAAGGGGCTCCACCACGTGGCCCCTCCCCTGCCCGAGCAGGCGGAGCCCCCGGCCCGCCTCGACGAGGGGCGGCCCATCGCCCTTCGGCCGGACAGCCTCGAGCTCTCGATCCTGGGCGTCCTGGTCTTCCTCGCCCTGGGGATCTTCGTCCTCTTCGTGGCCGCCCGGGCCGGCGCCCTCTAGCCGCTCTCGCGCCACCGCGCGCAGGCCGCGCCGGGAGGTGAGCGTCCCCCGGCCGGGCAGCTCCCCCTCGACCCGCGAAGGCCGCGACGTACGCACCGCGCTGAAGGTCGAGCGCTACTTCGACTTCCAGGACTCGACCTCGAGGATCGGGCCGGTCATGCCGATGGACATCATGTCCTCGGCCAGCCGGCCTTTCACGGTCACGTGCAGACCGTCCTTCCGCAGGCCGGCGTCGCCGCCCGAGAGCTGGAGACGCTGGCCATCGGAGGTGAGGAGCAGCCAGAGCCCCCCCTCGAGATCCTCGAACTTCACCTTGCCGTCGAAGGACGCCATCACTCGGCCGCCTTTCTCATCATCGACCACCCGAGGAGGAAGGCCACCGCGGCGTTGGCGGCGAGCCACCCGATGTCCAGCAGGCGCCCGGGGAGGAAGACCACGTCCGCCTGACCGGCGAAGAGGCCGTGCAGGAGGAAGCCCGCCGTGCCGGCCGCCACGCCCGCCAGCAGGGGGCGCAGCGCGCGGCGCTGATAGAGCAGGAGGGTCAGCACCACCGGGAAGGCCGCCGACCAGGTCAGGGGGTTGGCGTGGGCCGAGGCGCCGAAGGCGTGAACCCCCCAGTCCATCAGGGGCGAGGCCACCGCCGCGGCGGCGCCGAGCCCGAAGATGTCGGGGAGGAAGAAGAGGCCCGCCCCGGTGACGAGGGCCGCCCCGAAGAAGGCCCCGCTCCCGCCCGGCGCGGGCAGGCGCCGGCGGCGCAGGAAGATCAGGATGGCGACCACGATGGTCCAGATCATCCGCCAGAAGCCCTTGTCCTGCCGGTCGTCGTCGAGGGCGGCGGCGGCGTCGAGGACCCCGTGGCCGTACTTCGAGTCCTTCGCGGTGCGGCCGTGGACCTTGCGCGCCGACTCGAAGAGGGCCTCCTCGACCGCGGACGGCGTGGTCGTGCCCTGCGCCATCACCAGGGCGGCCGCCGCGGCGACGTGGGGCGTCGCCATGGAGGTGCCCTGGAAGAACTCGTAGCGCCCGCGGCTCGGATCGTTCTGCTCGATGGTGTTCTGCAGGACTCCGTCGGGCTTGCCGTCCTTGTTCTGGTCGACGTTCTTGTCCCCGCCCGGCGCCGCGAGGTCGACCTCCTTGCCCCAGGAGGAGTAGGGCGCGAGCTGGTCGTCGAAGCGGGTCGCGCTCACGCCGATGACCCCGGGATAGGCGGCCGGGTAGGAGACCCGCCCGGTGCCGGCGTTCCCGGCGGCGGCCACCACCACCACGCCCTTCTTGCGGGCGTAGGCGACGGCGTTGGCCATCATCTGGGAGTAGCCCCCGCCGCCCAGGCTCATGTTGATGACCTGCGCGCCGTTGTCGGCCGACCAGCGGATGGCGTCCGCGATGTCGGCGGTGGTGCCTCCGCCGCTGGCCGAGAGCACCTTCACCGGCATCAGGGTGGCCTCGAAGGCCAGGCCGGTGACGCCGGTGGCGTTCCCGGTCACCTGGGCGATCGTGCCGGCGACGTGGGTGCCGTGACCGTGATCGTCCAGGGCCTCCTCGCGATCGTTCACGAAGTCGTAGCCCTTCACGAACTTCGCGCCCTTCAGGTCCTCGACCTGCTTGAAGCGATCCCCGAAGTCCCGGTAGGCGATGCCGGTGTCGATCACCGCGACGGTGACGCCCTTGCCCCGGCTCTGGTCCCAGGCCTCCCTGGCCCGGACCTTGTCCATGTGCCACTGGTACTTGAAGTCCGGGTCGTCCGGCTCGTAGAGCGCCCGGTAGACGTAGAGGGGCTCGGCGGTCTCGACCTCGGGGTGCTGGCGGATCTGCGCCAGCGCCGCGCCGAGATCGCCGGCCACGGCGCCGATGGTGATCGCGCTGTCCTCACCCTCGACCGAGTTGAGGGAGAGATCGACGCCCCAGGCCTTCTCCCAGGTTTCCACCTCCTCGGCGGTGGTGCCGTCCACGAAGTCGACGGCGATCCAGCCCTCCTGCGTCAGGGCCCCCGGCAGGCTCTCGCTCTGGCGCACCTCGTCCTCGGCGCCGGCGCAGCCCCCCAGGGCGAGGGCGCAGGCGGCGACTCCGGCCAAGATCTTCGAGTTCATGCGGACCTCCTCGGCAGGGCACACCGGGATTGTGTTCGGCCACTGGCACTGGATACGTCGGGATCCCCCGCAGGATCTGACGTCCCGCGGGTCCCCTGGAGGCTCGGACACCGGCGCCACGGCTCTCGTTTCACAACCATCGTGGCATACCGGCGATTCCCTCGCCAAGCGGCGGCTTCCCCGGGGGCCTAGAAGAGGTCGATATCCACCCTCAGGACCGCATCCAGGGTCATCTCCACGGTCTGGAGGGGAGTGGTCGCCGGCACGAGGGTGGCCGTGAAGGCCAGGTCACCGCCCCCGAGGTAGGCCTTCAGCTCCACCTCGGCCGGCTGGAGATCGGCCCGCTTCACCGCCCCGGGCCGGGTGAGGCGGCCGAGCTCGACCGTGGGCTGCCCGCTGGCCGAGGCCGAGAGGACCAGGCTCTCGATGAAGGAGAGATCGCAGCCGGCCAGCAGCTCGCAGCTCGGCGAGTCGTGGGTCAGGGTGAGCTCGCTGACCGTCACGGAGTCGACGTCGCTCTCGTCCACCCCCTGGTCGCCGATCTCCCGGGAGAGCTCGCTGCCGGCGCCCGGAAGGCTGCCGCCCCCTCCCCCGCTCAGGCCCCCGGCGACCTGCACCGGGATGCTGAAGGGCACGTGGATGACGTCGGGCGGGTTGGCGCAGGCCACCCCGAGGAGTGCGGGTGCGGCGAGCAGCAGGCAGAGGGCGAGGTGGGTGCGGGCCATGCCCGGAAGGGTATCAGGCCGTGGCCTCGGCCAGCACCCTCCAGAGCTCGTCCTTGCCGGTGCCCTTCTCGCTCGAGACGCCCACCACCGGCAGCCCCAGCTCCTGCTTGAGCTTCTTCACTGCCGTCGCCTGCTTGTTCCGCGGCAGCTTGTCGAGCTTCGTCGCCACGACCTGCATCGGCCGCCCGAGGGCCGTCAGCCACTCGATCATCTGGCGGTCGAGGGCGCTGGGGGGGTGGCGCGCGTCCACGAGGCAGACCACGAGCCGCAGGTCGTCGCGCTCGGTGACGTAGCGCTCGATCATCTTCCCCCAGGCCGCCCGCTCGGACTTCGAGACCTTGGCGAAGCCGTAGCCGGGGAGATCACAGAAGCGCAGCCGGCTGCTGCCCGCCTGGATCTCGATGAAGCCCAGCGCCCGGGTCTTGCCCGGCTTGCTGCTCGTCTTGGCCAGCGCCTTGCGCCCGAGGAGGGCGTTGATCAGGGACGACTTGCCGACGTTCGAGCGCCCGGCGAAGGCGATCTCCGGCAGGGGCTCCTTCGGCCACGACTTGGAGTCGGTGGCCGCGAGGAGGAAGCGGGCGTCGTGGACCTTCATCGGCCCTTGCCGGCCCCGGCCAGGGCTTCGAGCGCCTGGCCGATCTCGGCATCCTTCGCCGGGTGACCCCAGGCCTCCTCGCCCTCGAGGCCGATCACCTTCGAGCCGCGGACCGCCACCTGCAGGAGCAGGACGCCGAGCACGAAGAGGGCGAGGCCGAGGGTCAGCGGCACGAGGCCCGCGAGGTGGACCACGCCCACCACGAGCTCGTGCTGACGCTCGATGCCGAGGAGCTCGATCGCGATGGGATCGTCCCGGTTCGGCCCGTCGAACTCGGGGTTCTGCTCGAAGACCCAGAAGGCCTCGACGGGCTTCTCGTCCACCAGGCGCTCGATCCACACCGCGGGGCCGGCGCCCTCGAAGTCCTCGGTGTGGGTGCGGACCCGGTAGATCGACCCGGTCTCCGGGTGGCTCAGCGACTCGCGAGGGACCAGCGAGGCCTCCTCGACCTTGCCCGCCGGGCCGGTCAGCCGCAGGCGGTAGCGGTCGCCGCCGTCGGCCTGCCGGGTGGTGCGCGGCTCGAACCAGGTGGTGCCGACGCGCAGGGGCTGGGTCGGGCTGAGCTCCACCGTCTGGCCGGTGCCGGCGACGGTGACCTCGGCCCGATCACCCGCCGCGGCGACCGAGTTCACCTCGAGGTGGACCGGCGAGGCCCGGCGCGTGGGCTGGCCCTCCTTCCCCGGGACCAGCACCTGCAGGGCGGCCTGCTCGGGGACGAGGATCATCTCGCCGAGGATCGTGCCGCCCACCGCCTGGACGACGCCGACGGAGAAGACGACGCCGCCGAGGAGCAGCACCAGCACCGCCGCCCGGTAGAGCGCCGAGGGCACCAGGAGGGCGAGCCGCCCTCCCCCCTCGGCGAGGCGGGCGTCGCCACCGAGGCGCGCGACGGCCGCCATCACCCGCTCCCGGTCGAGGGCGCCGAGCTTCTTGCGGGCGAGCTCACTGCGGCCCCCCGGCCGCAGGCCCCACCAGGGGCTGCGCTCGATGAGGAGGGCGGCGGCGGAGGCCACGGTGGCCACCGGCAGGAAGACCATCCACCAGGCCGTCCAGGGAGCGTGCAGCCCGAGGAGGGCGTCGATCCGGGCCATGAGCGGATCGCTCTCTCCGGAGACCATCCGCCACACCTCGCCCCCGCCTCCGGAGACCCAGAGGGAGAGGCCGAGGCCAGCGAGGGTGGCCGCCGCCAGCCCCAGGAGGGTCGCGGGCGTGGTGAGGAGCGCCCAGCCCTCGCTGGCGAGACCGAGGACCTGCTCGGTGGGGGTCGCGGTTGCAGCTTCGGGTGCAGGCTTCTTCATTGCTCTTCGGGCCAGTGGCGGATGCGCTGGCGGGCCTCCTCGAAGTCGAAGGCGCGCAGGGAGGGACCGTCGACGTGGCAGCGCTGGCAGTCCTCGGCCTTGGGCTGGCGCAGGCCGGTCAGCCGGGCCAGCTCCGGATCGCGCATCACGTAGCTCCGGGCGTAGTAGGTCCCCTCCCCGTGGCAGCTCTCGCACTGCACGCCCGTGAGCCCCTCGACGTCGTGGGGGGTGTGGCAGGTCTGGCAGCGGGGGTCGGCCTTCTGCGCCAGCGTGAGCCGGTCGGCGGCCCGCGCGTGCGGCCCCTTCTTCCAGGTGGAGAAGGCCGTGTCATGACAGGTCGCGCAGCCCTCCGCCCCCATGGGCTCGTCGGCCCGGGCGCCGCTCTGGCCCAGGAGCGCCACGATCAGCGCGAGGAGGGCCAGCCCGGTCAGCGGGAGGGTGGTGCCAGGGGTTCTGGGGCGATTCGAGGCCACGCGCCGCATAAAGCATGGCGCCATTTGGCCGGTCAAGGCGCGGCCCTTTGACAGGGCGGGGCCTTTTGACGCCTACTCGCTCCTCAGGAGGATGGGAGCGGCCCAAAAGAGCGGGAGCGTCCGGATCGGGCTCACCGGTGGCATCGGCTCGGGCAAGAGCACGGTGGCCCGCCTCCTCGCGGAGCGCGGAGCGGCACACATCGACGCCGATCAGCTCGCCCGGGAGGTCGTCGAGCCGGGGCAGCCGGCCCTGGCCGAGATCGTCGAGGCCTTCGGCCCGGTGGTGGTGGACGCCGGCGGCCGGCTGCGCCGGGACGTCCTCGGGGCCCGGGTCTTCGCCGATCCGCAGGCCCGCGCCCGCCTCGAGGCCATCACCCACCCGCGGATCCGCGAGCTGGCGGCGGCGCGCATGCGCGAGGCGGAGGCCGCCGGCCACCGCCACATCGTCTACGAGGCGGCGCTCCTGGTGGAGGTCGGGCTGGCGGCGACCTTCGACCACCTGGTGGTGGTGAGCGCCGACGAGGCCACCCAGATCGAGAGGGTCATGGCCCGGGACGGCTGCAGCGAGGCCGAGGCTCGCGCCCGAATCGCGGCGCAGCTGCCCCTGGCCCAAAAGGTCGCGGTGGCCGATACCGTGGTGGACAACACCGGAACCCCCGAGGAGACTGCGCGCCAGGTCGACGCCCTCCTCGCCCGTCTGGAGACCCCATGAGCCCGACGACCAAGCCGAGCGCCAAGAAGACCACGAAAAGGACCACCAAGAGGGCGCCGAAGAAGCACGGCTCGACCCGCAAGCCGCGACGCGTCTACTTCGTCACCGGCTACCCCGGCTTCATCGGCAAGCGGCTGGTGACCGCGCTGGCCGAGCGGGAGGCCTCCGCCAAGATCTACGTCCTGGTCCAGGAGAAGTTCGAGAAGGACGCCAAGGCCTACGTCGCCCCCCTGGCACGCAAGCCGGGCGCCGCGGAGGTGGAGATCCTCGTCGGAGACATCGTCGACATGGATCTGGGGCTCTCGGGGGAGGAGTACAAGCGCCTGGTCGAGGAGGTCACCGACATCTTCCACCTGGCGGCGATCTACTACCTGGGCGTCCACAAGGAGCAGGCCCGCCGGGTGAACGTCGGCGGCACCCGGCGGATGCTCGAGGTCGCCCGCGAGATGAAGCGCCTTCGTCGCTTCAACCACATGTCGACGGCCTGGGTCTGCGGTGACCGCGAGGGCGTGATCCTCGAGGACGAGCTGCAGATGGGTCAGCGCCACCGCAACGCCTACGAGGAGACGAAGTACGAGGCCGAGGTGATCGTGCGGGACGCGATGAGCGAGCTGCCGATCACGATCTACCGGCCCAGCATCGTGGTGGGCGACTCGAAGACCGGCGAGATCGATCGCTTCGACGGCCCCTACTACCTGGGCATCCTCCTGGTGACCTCGCCGCTGGCGGTCCCCCTCCCCCTGCCCGGGAACGGCAACGCGCCGCTGAACCTGGTGCCGGTGGACTACGTCGTCGGCGCCATGCTCGTGGTCGGCGACGACCCCCGGGGGGAGGGCCAGACGCTGCACCTGGTCGACCCCAACCCCCTCTCCGGCCGCCGGATCTACGAGATGATCGCCGAGCTGGCGGGCAAGCGGCTGCCGAGGGTCACCCTCTCCTTCCGCCTCACCGACACCCTGATGCGCATCCCGGGCCTCGAGCGGCTGATCCGCCAGCAGCGGCAGGCCGTGCAGTACGTGAACCACCTGGTGATCTTCAACAACCACCAGGCCCTCGAGCTCCTGGACGGCACCGGCGTGCGCTGCCCGCCGATCTCCGCCTACCTGCCCCGCCTCGTGGACTACGTCCGCCAGTACTACCGGAGCCGCCCCTCCGGCGAGGCCGACGAGGTGGAGGATCCCCTCGACTAGGCGGAGGCGATGACCCGCTGCTCGAGGAGCTGGACCAGGATCCGGCAGGTGTCCATCCGGCTCATCCCCGAGAGGGCGAAGAGCTCCTCGTAGGTCACCTGCCCGTCGATCTGGGCGAGGACGAAGCCCGCCCGGTGGTCGAGGTTGAGCCACACCACCTCGTCGGGATCGATGAGCACCCGGGGGCAGCGCTCGATCGGGCCGAGCTTCGATTCCCACATCTGCAGGAGGGTCGACTCGCAGCGTTCCCGCAGCTCGATCGCCGTGACGTTCTCCGGGTTGATCAGGAGGACGCGCCCCACGATCTCGAGCGCTCCCGAGAAGTCGGCCAGGGCGATGAGCTCCTGGGCTCCCTCCATCAGGTGGGCCAGATCCTCCTCGGAGATCCCGCCCTCGTCGTCATCGTCGTCGTCCTCGACCGACGGATCCGGCGCCGCGGCGGCAGCCTCGTCGCTCTGGATCATCTTCAGGCCCGGGGCCGAGGGGTCCCCGGACTCGTTGATCAGCACCTCCCCCTCCCCCGCCGGGGAGTCCCACGAGCTGCCGTGCCAGGAGGCCGGCTCCTGCAGCCTCCACTCCGGCTCCTCGCCCTCCACCGGCGGCGCCGCCGGTGGGGGTGGGCCGGCCTGGAGTGACGGGTCCTCCCAGGGATCCCAGTCCTCCCCCCCGGAGGCCTGCCGGAGCGCGTCGTCGGAGAGCGGCTCCGAGGAGAAGACGTGGTCCCGCGGAGGCGCCGCCTCGACGGGAGGCGGCAGCGGTGCGGGCGGCGGGGGCGCGATCTCGACGGGGGGCGGCACCGGCTCGGGGACGGACTCGGGGACGCACTGGGCCCAGGCAGAGGCCAGCGCCGCCGGCGGATCGAGGGGTGCCGACGGCCCGGGGCCCGCGGGGGGGGACCCGGGCGCCGCGCCGACGGGTTGTCCCCAGGCATCGTCGATCGCCGCGGACCAGTCCCCCTCCAGCGCCGGACCGGAGTCCGGCGGCGGCACCGGGGTCGCCGGCTCTCCGAAGCCCCAGGGGCGGGCGCCGGCCGCCGCCAGCGGCGGCAGCTCGTCGGCCTCTCCCGGGAAGAGGCGGGTCAGGAGGGCCCGGGCCGGGATCGAGCCCGGATCGGCGTCGAGGATCGCTCGCAGCGCCTCCCGGGCGGAGGAGGCATCGCCGGCTGCGTGAGCGTCGTTGGCCTGGGAGAGGAGGCGCTGAAGCTCGGTGGGGTCCACGATCGTAGTTGCGAGCTAGCCGCCTCTCATCCGGCTCAGGACACCCTTGAAGAGGGTGACCGTGCGCTCCAGCGACTCCTTCGACTTCTCGATGGCAGGAAGGTCCCGCGCCTCCACCGCAGCCCGGGCCCGCTCGAGGGCGGCCCGCGCCTTCTTCACCGCGTCGGTACCGAAGTCGGTACCCCTCACCGCGTCCTCGACCTGCGGGAAGAGCCGCTCGATCTCACGAGCCAGGCGCTCCATGTCGGTCTTGCTCGCCTCGAAGCGCTCGTCCTCGCGCGCCTCGAGCATGAAGTCCGCGTTGCGATCGACGATGTCCCGCAGCTCGTCCTCACTGAGGCCGTGGGTCGCGGTCACGGTGATGGCCTGCTGCAGCCCCGTCTCCGAGTCCCGGGCCTTCACACTGACGATGCCGTCGGCCGAGATCTCGAAGGTGACGTCGATCTCCACCTCGCCGCGCGGCGCCGCGCGCAGGCCGGTGAGCATGAACTCGCCGAGGAGCTCGTTCTCCGCGGCCAGCTCGCTCTCGCCCTGCAGGACGAGGATCTTCACGTTGGTCTGTCCGTCGCTGACGGTGGTGAAGGTGTGGGTGGCGCTGGTGGGGACCGTGGTGTTCTTCGAGATGAGCACCTGGAAGTAGCCGCCGACGATCATGATGCCGAGGCTCATCGGCGTGACGTCGAGGAGGAGCATCTCGCTGGCGCCGGTGTCCTCGACCAGCAGGCTGCCCTGGATGGCCGCGCCGAGGGCCACCACCTCGTCGGGGTGGACGCCCTTGGAGGGATCCTTGCCGAAGATCTCCTTCACCCGCTTCTGGATGCGCGGCATCCGGGTCTGACCCCCGACGAGCAGCACCTCGTCGAGGTCCTCCTTGGAGAGGCCGGCCTCCTTGAGGGTGCGCTCACAGAGGACGAGGCTGCGCTCGATCAGGTCGTCGACCAGATCCTCGAGCTTCTCCCGGCTCAGCGAGCGCTGGAGGTGGAGGGCGTCGTCCTGGCCAGTGGAGTAGATGAAGGGGAGGTTGATCTCGGCGCTCGTGGCCGACGAGAGCTCGCACTTGGCCTTCTCGGCCACGTCCTTGAGCCGCTGCAGGGCCATCTTGTCCTTGCGCAGGTCGACCCGGTGCTCCTTGGCGAAGTTGAAGACCAGCCACTCGATGATCCGCTCGTCGAAGTCCTCGCCGCCCAGGAAGGAGTCTCCCGCGGTCGCCACGACGTCGAAGACCCCACCGGAGATCTGCAGGATCGAGATGTCGAAGGTGCCGCCCCCCATGTCGAAGACGGCGATCTTCCGCTCGAGCTCCTTGCCGAAGCCGTAGGCGAGCGCCGCGGCGGTGGGCTCGTTGATGATCCGGATGACCTCCAGGCCGGCGATCTTCCCCGCGTCCTTCGTCGCCTGACGCTGGGCGTCGTTGAAGTAGGCGGGGACCGTGACCACCGCCTTGTGCACCGAGTCCTCCATGGCGGCCTCGGCCACCCGGCGCATCTCGGTGAGGATCTGGGAGGAGATCTCGGGGATGGCGAGGATCTCGTCGCCGATCCGCACCCGGATGTCTCCGGTGGGCCCCTCCACCAGCACGTAGGGGACGGACTCGGCCGCCCGCACCCGCGCCTCGCTGTCCCACTTGCGGCCGATGAGGCGCTTGATGGCGTGGACCGTCCCCTCGGCGTTGGTCACGGCCTGCCGCTTGGCGATGTGCCCCACCACCCGCTTGCCGTTCTTGGCGACCGCGAACATCGAGGGGGTGGTCTTGTAGCCTCCCCGGTTGGCGAAGACCGTCGGCACACCGTCGACCACGGCTGCCACGCAGCTGTTGGTCGTCCCCAGATCGATGCCGATGATTCTCTCCATGCCTTCGGTCCTAGAAGAGGGTCCAGCGTAGCTTCTTCAGCGCTTCCTTGGCTTCGTCGGCGGTCTCGTCCAGATCCACCGCCTGCTCGAAGGCCTTCTTGGCCTTCGACTTCTCCCCGAGCTGGACCAGGACCCTCCCGTAGAGGGTCCAGCCCTCCACGGAGTGGCGGTCCAGATACGTCACCTTCTGGGCCATCCCCAGCACAGTATCCGGTTTGGCTCCTCTCGCCAGAAGAAAGCGGACGAGGGTGAGGAGGGTGTTCGAGCCTGCGGGGTCGGCCTTCACCGCCTCCCGCAGCAGCTCCTCGGCCTCCTGCAGGTTGCCCAGCGCCTCGGCCGAGCGCGCCCGGTCGAGGAGATCCTCCGCGCGGGTGGAGGCGGAGAGGGCGTCGGCCTCCTCCAGGAGAGCCTCCATGGCCTCGTTGCCGGGATCGTAGGTCAGGGCCAGGCGGTAGAGGTTGGCCGCCTGGCGCCAGTCCTCCTTGCTCGCGGCCTTCCGGGCCTCGTTGGCGAACTGCGTCGCCTTGCGCTTGCGCTCACCGAGCGGCGCCCGCTTGCGCAGGCGCTCGCGGCGCTCGACCTTGCGGCGCTCGTCGCGCAGCTTCTTCTCCTGCGCCTCCTCGAGCGCCTCGAGCTCCTCGAACGTGAGGGGGAACTCGGTCTTGCGGTCGTACTCGGCGCGGCGCTGAGCGTTCGAGAGGGTCTCGTAGGCGTCCCGGATGCGCTGCACCACCCGGTCGAGGCGCTCGGCGAAGGAGCCCATCTCCTTGCCGTAGAAGCGGTCGGGGTGGAGGCGCCGGACGAGGGCGAAGTAGGCCTTCTGGATCTCGTCCTTGGTCGCCGTGGGCCGGAGGCCCAGCACCTCGTAGTGGTGCCACTTCCCGGCCATGTCCTCCCGGTAGAGCAGCTCCTTCTTGATCTCCTCCGGGAGGTCGGTCGCCTCGGCCAGGGCGGCCCGGTCGAAGTCGTGGGCCTCCATCCCGCCGGCGCCGGCGACCTCGGAGGGACCGACGACGACGCCCCGCTCGATCAACCCTCGCAGGAGGACGACGGCCTTGGGCTCGGGGATCCCGCACACCGCGAGGAGGCTCTCCAGGGTGTCCCCCGGGCTGATCCGGGAGACGAGGAAGCCCTCCTCGGGAGAGAGCTTGAGCGTGGTGATGTCCACGCCCGGCTTGAGCTTCACCGGGTCCTTCTTGCGGCCCAGGCCCTCGATGGTTTCGCTCATGCGCTTGGACGACTCCCCCCACGAAACGACGTGTCGGGGAGACGATAGCAAAAGACCGGGGCTCAGAGTCGATCTGCGACGCGGGTCAGCCCCTCGAGGGCGGCTGCCTCTCCTTCGGCGCCGAGGGTCAGGGCGGGGGCCAGGCGGACGACGTCGGCCCCCAACGCGTTCACCAGGATCCCCTCCTCCAGGGCGGCGTCCCGGAAGGCCGTCGCCTTGCCCGGCACCTCCAGGCCCAGCCAGAGGCCAACGCCCCGGACGCCCTCGATCTTGCCGGTCGCGACCAGCCGGTCCTCGAGGCCGGCCCGCAGGCGCCGGGCCGTCTCCCGGCTCGCCTCCAGGACGCCCTCGTCCAGCAGGACCTCCAGGACCGTGAGGGCCGCCCGGGTGGCCAGGGCGTTGCCGCCGAAGGTGGAGGCGTGGGTGCCCGGCACGAAGGAGGCGGCCACCTCGGCCCGGGCCAGGAGCGCGCCGATGGGGAAGCCGCCGCCGAGGCTCTTGGCCGAGGTCAGGATGTCGGGGGTGATGCCCTCGTGCTCGTGAGCCCAGAGGGTGCCCGTCCGCCCGATCCCCGACTGCACCTCGTCCAGGATGAGCAGGGCGCCGACCGCCTCGGTGCGCTCCCGCAGGCGGCGCAGCCAGCCCGGGGGAGGGACGATCAACCCGCCCTCGCCCTGGATCGGCTCGACGATCACCGCCGCCGTCTGCTCGCCGATGCGCTCGAAGATCGCCTCCTCCCCGAAGGGGAGGTGCTCGAAGCCGCCCGGCAGGGGCTCGAAGCCCTCGTGGTACTTCGGCTGCCCGGTGGCCTTGAGCGCCCCCATGGTCCGGCCGTGGAAGCTCTTCTCGAAGGCGAGGATCTCCTGGCGCGGCGCGCCGCGATCGTGGTGGAAGCGGCGCGCGAGCTTCAGCGCCCCCTCGTTGGCCTCCGCCCCCGAGTTGCAGAAGAAGACCCGCTCGGCGAAGGAGGTCTCGCAGAGGCGCTTCGCCAGGAGGATGGCCGGCTCGTTCCAGTAGAGGTTCGACACGTGCCAGAGGGCCTCGGCCTGCGTCTTCAGGGCCGCGACCAGGCGCGGGTGGGCGTGCCCGATCACGTTGGTGGCGATGCCCTGGATCAGATCCAGGTAGCGTCGCCCCTCGTGATCGACGACCCAGTCGCCCTCCCCCTTCACCAGGACCAGGTCCGGCTGGCGGTAGTTGGGGAAGAAGGACGCCTGGCCGGCCTCGAGGAGCTCTCGCTGGGTGGTCATGCGGCAGGTTCTAGCCGCTTCGCACCACCGTGCCCACTCCCTGATCGGTGAGCAGCTCCAGGAGGACCGCGTGGGGTACCCGGCCGTCGATCATCGTGGCGGCGCCCACCCCGCTCTCCACCGCGTCCACGCAGCAGCGCAGCTTGGGGATCATGCCCCCGCTGACGAACTCGCTCTCCAGCAGCGCCCGGGCCCCGGCCAGGTCGAGGCGCCCCACCAGCAGCCCATCGCCGTCGAGGAGCCCGGCGACGTCGGTCAGCAAGAGGAGGCGCTCGGCCTTCAGCGCGACCGCCAGCGCCCCCGCGACCAGGTCGGCGTTGATGTTCAGCGCCCGGCCGTCCTCGCCCAGACCCACCGGCGCCACCACCGGGACGAAGCCCGACTGGTCGAGGGTCTCGAGGATCTCGCAGTCCACCGACTCGATCTCCCCCACCCGGCCCGGGTCGATGATCTCGGGCGGGCCCTCCTTCATCGGCACCTCGAGGGTGATCCGGGCTGCCTTGAGCAGGCCGCCGTCCTTCCCCGAGAGCCCCACCGCCCGCGCCCCCTGCTGCTGCAGGAGCGCGACGATCTCCTTGTTCACCAGCCCCGCGAGGACCATCTCGACCACGTCCATCGTCTCGTCGTCGGTGACCCGCATCCCCCCCACGAAGTGGGAGGCGATCCCCAGGCGATCGAGGAGGCTGCCGATCTGCGGTCCACCGCCGTGCACCACCACCACCTTCAGCCCGACGAGCTGCAGCAGGGTGAGGTCCTTGGCGAAGGAGGCCTTCAGCTCGTCGTCGATCATGGCGTTGCCGCCGTACTTCACGACGATGGTCTTGCCCCGATAGCGCTGCAGGTAGGGCAGCGCCTCGATGAGGACGGTGGCCTTCTCGTTACGCTCCATGGTCCCGCTACCTCACTGTACGTAGCCCAGCGAGCGGAGGCGCTCGACCTCCTCCGCGTCGAAGGAGGAGTCGAGGGGCTCGAGCTCGGCGGGTCCGGCGGCGGCGCGCGGCTCGCTCTCCTCGGCAACCTCGAGGGAGGGCAGGACGCTGACCCCCTCCCCGTCCTCGAGATCCTCCATGCCGAGGGCGTCGATGATGGTGGGCACGATGTCGTAGAGCGTGGCGCCGTGGATCTTGGCCCCCGCCTTCACGCCCGGCCCCCGCAGGGCGATGAAGCCCTCGATCCGGTGCTCCCCCTCGAAGGGGACCTGCGTGTTGAGCTCCCACTGGCCGGTGCGGGAGCCGAAGCCATGATCGCTGATCACCATGATCAGGGTGTCGTCGTCGACCTGATCGAGGAGCTCGCGGAGCATGTCGTCGACGATGGTGTAGTAGCGATCGATGACCTCGCCGTAGAGCTCCGAGAGGCGCCCCGCGTGGCCGGTGGGCAGGCCGGCGTCGGCGAGCTGCGCCTCGATCTGTTCGTTCGGCTGGGAGAAGAGCCAGAAGCGGTGCCCGAGGGAGTCGGCGCCCTCGACGAAGACCATCGTCAGGTCCGGCTGCTCGGTCTCCAGGAGCCCGAGCACCGTGTTGCGCATGGTGCGGGTGTGGGCGATGGACCAGCGAGCGGCCTCCCGGTAGCGGCGCAGCCGGGGATAGAGGGCCGCGAGGTCGTCGGGGGCGCGGGGCACCACCTTCTCGACCTCCGAGTCCTTCAGCGAGAAGGGCGAGACGATGTACTGCTTGATCTCGTCCCAGCGGGCCTCGGGGTAGACCTGCCGGTCCTCATCGGCGTAGAGGCCGCCCTTGATGGTGTGCTGCTTCTTCTGACCGAGGGCGACGTAGGGCGAGACCATCACCCCGTGCACCTCCTCGGCCGGCCAGGTCGAGAGCCACCCCACGACGCCGACCGTGAGCCCCGCGTCGGAGGCCAGGTTCCAGATCGCCGGCACCGCCCGCATGTTGCTGGTCACCAGGCGCCGCGGCTCGTCGCACCGGTCGGCGGGCCAGAGGCGGGAGCCGGTGACGAAGTCGTAGATGCCGTGCACCTCCCGGGGCCGCCCGGTGGCCAGGGTGGTCCAGAGGGCCGGTGAGCGGATCTCCCGCTCCGAGAAGAGGGTGCCGCTGGACCCCTCCTGCATGAGCTTCTGGAGGTTGGGCATCGCGCCGCGGGCGACGAGGCGCCTCACCTGCACGGGATCGAAGCCGTCGGTGCCCACGACGAGCACCTTGGTGGGGGGCGAGGCCGCCTTCGCGGGCCGCTCGGCGGGCGCCTCCGCCCTCGAGGCCGGGGCGGGAGCGGCGCCGGGGGTGGGCGCCGGGGCCGCCGCCGGGGCGGGCCGGTCGGCCTCGCAGCCCGCCGCGAGGAGGAGGAGAGCCAGGGCGAAGAGGGGCCCCCGGCGTGGTCCGGTCGTGCGCGCAACAACATCCATCGGCGGACCTTGATGGCACATCTGGACTGGCCTGTGAAGGCAAGTCCGCGAATTCATAGGATGTACTGGGAGAGATCCTGCTTCTCGACCACCGACTCCAGCTGCCGCTGGACGTAGGCGCGGTCGATGACGATCTTCTCTCCCGAGCGCTCGCTGGCCGAGAAGCTGGCCTCGTCCAGCAGGCGCTCCATGACCGTGTGCAGGCGCCGGGCGCCGATGTTCTCGCTCTGCGCGTTCACCTCGTCGGCCATCCGGGCGATCTCCCGGATCCCGTCCTCGGTGTACTCGACCTCGAGCCCCTCCGTCTCCAGGAGGGCCGAGTACTGCTTCACCAGGCTGCTCCGGGGCTCGGTGAGGATGCGGACGAAGTCCTCCTCGGTCAGGGAGTCGAGCTTCACCCGGATGGGGAAGCGGCCCTGCAGCTCGGGGATCAGGTCGCTGACCTTCGAGACGTGGAAGGCGCCGGCGGCGATGAAGAGGACGTGGTCGGTCTGCACCGGCCCGTACTTGGTGGTCACCGTGGAGCCCTCGATCACCGGCAGCAGATCGCGCTGCACGCCCTCGCGGCTCACGTCGGGACCGTGGCTGCCCTCGCGGCCGGCGACCTTGTCGATCTCGTCGAGGAAGATGATCCCGTCGTTCTCGGCCCGGCGCAGGGCCTCGCGCTTGACCTTCTCCTGGTCGACCATCCGGGAGGCGGCCTGCTTCTTCAGGAGCCCGCGGGCCTCGGCCACCGTGACCTTCCGCTTCTCCTTCCTGGCGCCGCCCCGGGCGCCCGGGAGGTTCGAGAAGAGGTCCTGGAGGTTCATCATCATCTCCTCCATGCCCTGCGCGCCGAAGACCTGCATGGTGGGCAGGGTGCCGCCGCCGTCGACCTCGATCTCGATCTCGCGATCGTCGAAGGCGCCGGCCCGCAGCTGCATGCGGAGCTTCTCCCGGGTCGTGTCCTCGGCCGGCGGCGCCTGCAGGTGGCTGATGTCCTGGCCGGAGGCGCCCAGGGGGATGGGCGCGTGGGCGTCCGGCCGCTCCTCGAAGCCGTGAGCTGGTTCCTCGCGCGGGCGATAGAGGGCGTCGAGGAGCAGCTCCTCGGCCTCCTCCTCGGCGCGCTGCCGGACCCGCTCCTCCTCCTCCTGGCGGACGAGGTTCACCGCCGCCTCGACCAGGTCGCGGACCATCGACTCGACGTCCCGCCCCACGTAGCCGACCTCGGTGAACTTGGAGGCCTCGATCTTGATGAAGGGCGCCCCCGCCAGCCGGGCCAGCCGCCGGGCGATCTCGGTCTTGCCGACCCCGGTGGGCCCCATGAGGATGATGTTCTTGGGCGTGACCTCCTCCCGCAGCTCCTCGCGGATGCGGGCCCGGCGCCAGCGGTTGCGCAGGGCGATGGCGACCGCGCGCTTGGCGGCCTTCTGGCCGACGACGTGCCGATCGAGCTCGGAGACGATCTCCCGGGGGGTGAAGGAGAGGCTCATGGCAGGATCTCCAGGGAGAGGGAGGTGTTGGTGTAGATGCAGATCTCGGCGGCGATCTCCATGGCCCGGCGGGCGATGGTCTCGGCGTCCCGATCGGTGTCGAGCAGGGCGCGGGCCGCCGCCAGGGCGTAGGGACCACCGGAGCCCACCGCGGTGACGTCGCCGTCGGGCTCGATCACGTCGCCGTTGCCCGAGATGAGCAGGATCCGCTCCTCGTCGGCGACCAGGAGCATGGCCTCGAGGCGCCGCAGCATCCGGTCGGTACGCCAGTCCTTGGCCAGCTCGACCGCCGCCCGGGTGAGGTTGCCCGAGTAGGCCTCCAGCTTCCCCTCGAACTTCTCGAAGAGGGTGAAGGCGTCCGCGGTGGCCCCGGCGAAGCCGGCCAGCACCCGCTCCCCGTGGAGCCGCCGCACCTTGCGGGCGCTCGCCTTCACCACCGTGTTGCCCAGGGTGACCTGGCCGTCCCCGGCCAGCACCGTCTTTCCGTCCTTGCGCAGGGCGAGGATGGTCGTGCCGTGCATCGTCTGCTCGCTCATGCGCCCCAAGGTGCACACGAAGCCGGCAGACGCAAGCGCGTGCCCCGGATCCCGCCCGGGGGCGGCCGGATCAGGCCTTGGGGTGGGCCTTGTCGTAGACCGCCGCGAGCTGCTCCACCGAGACGTGGGTGTAGCGCTGGGTGGTCGAGAGCGAGCTGTGGCCCAGGAGCTCCTGGATGGCCCGCAGGTCCGCCCCGCCGCCCAGCAGGTGGGTGGCGAAGCTGTGGCGCAGGGCGTGGGGGGAGAGGTTGTGGCGCAGCGCCACGATCCGCACCTGCCGGTCCAGCCGGCGGGCCACCGAGCGGGGCGTGAGGCGCTCCCCGTAGCGGTTGAGGAAGACGGCCCGCTGGGTCCGCGGGGGCTTCAGCTCGCGGCGCCGGTCCAGCCAGCGATCGAGGGCGAGGACGGCCTTGCTGCCCAGGGGCACCATCCGCTCCTTGCCGCCCTTCCCCAGCACCCGGACGGTGCGGCTGTCGAGGTCGAGGTCCAGCAGGTCGAGGGAGGTCAGCTCCGAGACCCGCAGCCCGGCCCCGTAGAGGGTCTCCAGGATCGCCTTGTCCCGCACCCCCAGGAGGGCGTCGTCGTCCGGGCTCTCCACCAGGGCGATGACGTCGTCCACCGGGAGGGCGCGGGGCAGGCGGCGGCGCTGCTTGGGGGTGGCCAGGAGCACCGCCGGGTTCTGTTCGACCACGCCGACCTCGGCGAGCCAGCGGAAGAAGGAGCGCATGGACGCCAGCTTGCGCATCAGGGTCGCCGCCGAGGCCCGGGCGTGGCGCTGGGCGAGGAAGCCGCGCAGCACCTCGAGATCGATCGCGCGCCAGGTCTCGCCGTCGTCGCCCGGGAGGGCCTTGCCCCGGGACTCCAGCCACTCGTGGAGCTGGACCAGATCGGAGCGGTAGGCCCGGGCGGTCTGGACGGACTGCCCGCGGATGGCGATCAGCTCGTCGATGAAGGCTTCCACCCAGCGCACGGGACCCATGATAGCGGCCCCCGATCCTGGCGCCAGAAAATGTCCTACCCCGTCGCCTGCTGGCGACCTGGACCTACATCCTGGCCTATGCTCGGGCGCGGCCATGCCCCGCCGACCGACGACCTCTCCCTTCGCCCTGCACCAGACCTTCGTGGATCTGCTGCGGGCGGCCTCCCACATCGCGGTACCGGTGGTGGCCCTGGTGGTCCTCACCGTCGGCGGCGCCCTGGGCTACCACCTCCTGCTGGACCTGGGCCCCCTCGACGCCCTCTACCAGTCGGTGACCACCCTCTCGACCGTCGGCTTCAGCGAGCTGGTCCCCTTCACCGACGACGCCAAGATCTTCACCATCGCGCTGGTGATCCTGGGGGTGGGCACCGTCTTCTATACCCTCACCCTGGTGGTCGCGACGGTGATCGAGGGTGAGCTTCGAACCCGCTTCCGGAGTCGGATCATGCAGCGAAAGATCGAGAGCCTCGACCGGCACTACGTCCTCTGCGGCTACGGCCGGGTGGGGGTCGAGGTCGCCCGCGGCCTCGCCGAGCGCGGAGAGGCCTTCGTGGTCGTCGATCAGGATCCCGGTGCCGTGCAGCGCTCCCGGGAGCAGGGCTACCTCACGGTCGAGGGCTCGATCACCGAGGAGGAGATCCTGCGGGAGGCCGGCACCCACCGGGCCAAGAGCCTGATCGCCACCGCCAACTCCGATGCGGTGAACACCTACGTGGCGCTGACGGCCAAGCACCTGCAGCCCGAGATCTTCGTGGTCGCCCGCTCGGAGATCCCCGGCAGCGACCAGAAGCTGCGGCTGGCCGGCGCCGATCAGGTGATCTCGCCCCACGCCCTCTCCGGGCGCCGGATGATGCTCTCGGCGGTCCAGCCCCTGATGACCGACTTCATGGACACCCTCTCCGCCGGCCGCTTCGGCGAGCTGGTCCTGGCCGAGTTCAACGTGACGGCCGGGTCGCCCCTCAACGGCAGCGCCCTCTCGCAGGCCTTCACCCACGCCCCCTCCGTGCGGGTGCTGGGCATCCGGCGCACCGACGGGGAGATCATCGTGGGCCCCAAGGGCAGCCACGTCCTGGGTGAGGGGGACATGGTCATCCTCCTGGCCGACGAGGACCAGATCGCCCGCCTCCACGCGATCGACTGACGCCGGCCTCTCGAGGCGCGCCAAGTCCGCGAAAAATTTGAATCCGGGGTGTGATCCGGGCGTCCCCGGGTTAGGTTCCCCGCCATGCGCACGACCGATCGACTCGCCTCCTACACCCTCACCTCCTCCCTCGTCCTCCTCGGCCTGCTGGTGCTCCTGGCCCCGCCGGCCCGGGCCGCCGACGCGAAGGAGACCGAGGCGGTCGCCGGGGCTGCCGCCGAGGCCGCGCCGGAGAAGCCGGCCATCGTGCTCAACCCGACCCCCCCGCCCCCGGATCTCGACTGGAAGAAGGGCAAGGGCACGTACCTGGCCGACAGCCTCCCCCTCCTCGAGGCCTTCGAGCCGGCGGAGATCGGCCCCCACCCGGTCATCCTCATCCTGGTCGACGCGCTTCGCCCCGACCACCTGAGCTTCCACGGCTACCCGCGGGAGACCAGCCCCAACCTCGACGCCTTCGCGCGGGACGGCCTCTCCTTCGACCGCTTCTACGTGGCGGCCCCCTGGACCCGGCCCTCGACCACCTCGATCCTCACCGGGCTGACCCCGACCCGCCACCGCACCCAGTGCGAGGGGATCCGGCTCTCGCCGGCCTTCGAGACCCTCCCCGAGGCGCTGAACAAGCTGGGCTACAAGACCGCCGGCGTGGTGGGCAACGGCAACGGCGCGGGCATCGCCGGCCTCGACCAGGGCTTCAAGCACTACCAGGACACCAAGTTCTTCAAGGGCCTGCCCACCGCCGATATGGTCTTCGACGAGGTCGGCGCCTGGCTCGACGCGAACAAGAAGCTGAAGAAGAGCTTCATGTTCACCTTCGTGGTCGATCCCCACGACCCCTACCACGGCCCCTCCCCCGAGGCGGAGGCGCGCTGGCTCTGGGAGGGTCACCCCGAGATCCTCCGCGTGCCGCGCTGGGAGTACCCGAAGGGCAAGGACCCCACCCCCGACCAGCGGCGGGCGATGATCGCCGTCTACGACTCGGCGGTGCGCTACACCGACGAGGCCCTCGGCCGCCTCTTCGCCCGCCTGAAGAAGAACGGGCTCTGGGACCGGGCCACGATCATCGTCACCGCCGACCACGGCGACGGCTTCGGCGAGCACCGCTTCTACAAGCACGCCCACCACTTCTGGGAGGAGGTCGTCCGGGTGCCGATGATCATCCGCTCCCCCAAGATCCCCGCCGCCTCCCGGGGCCGGCGGGTGGACACCCTCGCCTCCTCGGTCGACATCTGGCCGACCATCGTCCAGATCGCCGGCGGCAAGCCCGACGCCTACGCCCGGCCCGGGGCGAGCCTCTTCGACGTCGCCGCCGGCAAGATCGATCCGGCGAGCCGCCGCATCTTCAGCGAGTACAACTGCTTCGGCATCTCGCGGCAGATGATGGTGGCCGGCAAGTACAAGGTGGTGCTCCAGCAGCCCGCCGACGAGGAGGAGTTCATGCGGACCGTGACCCGCAAGGACCTCCTGCCCTCCGTCATCTTCGATCGCGAGGAGCTGCAGGCCTGGGACCTCGAGGCCGATCCCCTCGAGGAGAAGAACCTGGTGCCCGGCACCGATCCCGCGAAGGCCCCGCCCGAGATCAAGGCCCTGCTCCAGGAGATGCGGAAGTACATCGAGACCCAGCCGGGAGGCCCGGCGATGCAGGCCGGGGAGATGGACGAGGCGACCGAGGCGAACCTCCGGGCGCTGGGCTACATCCAGTAGGGGTCGCGTTTCGTGCTCGCGGCTGCGAGCTGCGAGCTATCATCTATCAGCTGTCAGCTTCTGGTAGACGGTCTCGCAGGCCCGAGCCACGTTCTCCCAGGTGTTCGCCCGGGTGAAGCGTTCGGCGGCTTCCTGGAGCGCCTGGCGCCGCCCGGGGTCCTCGATCACTCCGAGCACCGCCTCTGCGAGCGCCTCCGGCGACGCACCACCGGCGACGACCCCCGCCTCCTCTCCGAGGCCCGCGGCGGCCGCGAGGGTCGTGACGACGGGGACGCCGAGGCCGATGGCGTTGAGGATCTTCAGGGGCAGCCCGCCGGGCTCCGTACGGGGGACGAGGAGCAGGCCCGCGGCGACGATCCAGCGGGCGGCGGCGGCGGCGTCGGGGGCCTCGACCACCCGCACCGCTCCCTCCTTCAGCCCACCCTCCTGCACGACCCGCTCCCGCGCCTCCGGGGGATCGTGGGAGACGATGAGCAGCCGCAACCCCGGGCGCTCCTCTCCGAGCCAGCGGACCGTCGCGAAGAGGCGGGGGAGGTCCTGGTAGGGATCGAGGTTGCCGGCGTAGGCCACCCAGGGTCCCGCCCCCAAGCTTCGGGCCAGCGCTGCCCGGTCCAGCCCCGGCGCCTGCTCGGCGGCCGGGCTGATCCCCGGAGGCAGCACCTCCCCCACGAAGTCCGCGCGATCCTCGGGTGCCCGCAGGCGCAGGCAGGCGTCGGAGGCGGCCGGCAGGCGCCGGTCGAAGAGCAGACCGGCCAGGGGCGCGAGCGGCCCGAGCAGGCGGGCGCGGCCGGCGCCGGCCCAGCTCTCCAGCTCGGCCTCGAGGTTCCCGTGCACCTGGTGCACCACCGGGATGCCGAGGGCCCGCCCCGCGAGCAGCGCCGCCAGCCCGCCCTCGTGGTTGTGGCCGTGGAGCACCTCCATCCGGCGGGTCGCGGGGTCCGAGAGCAGCCTGCCGAGCAGGGCGAGGTCGTTCACCGGCCGGGCCAGGCCCGGGCTGGAGCGCAGCGCGGAGGGCACCCCCGGCAGGGGCGGGCTCCGGTGGAGGGTGACCCGCGGGGGGACCTCACCGTCGAGGCGGCCGGCATAGCAGAAGAGGTGCACCTCGTGGCCGAGGGCGGCCTGCGCCCGCATCAGCTCGAAGAGGTAGCCCTGGGTGCCCCGCAGCGCCGGGAAGGGCGAGGCCAGGACGTGGCCGACGCGCGTCACTCGAAGTACCCCATCGCCGCGAGCCGCTCGCGGACCCGCGCCGCCTGCTCCGGCGTGTAGGGGGTCTCGCTCACCGGCCGGGGCGGGGCGGCCACGAGGCCGAGGGCCTCGCGCAGCAGTCCGGCGCCGTCGGCGATGGGCAGGGCGGCGGGGAGGGAGGCGAGGCGGGCCTCGAAGGCCGGGCCGGCGAGGGCGAGGATCCCCTCCCGGCGGTGGACCCCCAGGGGCGCCCTCCCCTTCCCGCCCAGGCGCGCCGCCCCGGAGAGGCGGCTGACCACGGGCCCGGGGCCGGCGGCGCCCAGCGCGGTGAGGCGGTAGCCCCGGTGCCGGCCCAGCTCCAGGGTCAGATCCGGCGCCTCCTCGGCGGCCCGCCCCCGGTGCAGCTCCCGGCGCGGCAGCACCGCCTCCACCAGGGGCTCCCCGGTCTCGGGGTGCCGCAGCCCGAGCAGGTGCGCGCTGATGGCCCGCTCGAGCACCTCGGCGTCCTCGGGCCGGACGGTGCCCAGGGGCTCGCGGCCCCGGAGGTTGAAGCGCACCGAGGGGGCGTAGGTGAGGGACTCGGAGAAGGCCGCCGAGCGGGAGATCTCCACCGCTCCCAGGCGCCGCCCGGTCTCCAGGCGCGAGGGCCAGTCCGTGTGCCGGCCCAGGCTCCGGAAGAGCTGCTCCTTGAGGCGGCCCGGCAGGTGGCGCAGGGCCGCGGCCTGCAGCGCCTCCCGGCCCCGTCGCCCGAGGCCGGCGGCGCCGCGAGGGGGCGAGCGCAGCGCGGTGAAGCCACCGGCGGCCAGCGCCCGGTTGGGGTGGAAGACCTCGTCGGAGGAGGACTCCATGCCGTGATCGCTGACCAGGATCACCGAGGTCCCCTCCCCCGAGAGCGCCAGCATCCGGGCCAGCCCCGCGTCCGCCTGCCGGTGGATCCGCTCCACCGCCTCGGCCTCTCGCGGCGTGACCCGCGCGGGCCGGCGCGGGGCGTGGGGATCGGCGAAGGCCAGGAAGTGGTGGCCCACCGTGTCGGTCTCGCCGAGGTGGATGGCGAAGAGGTCCCAGGGCTCCTCGGCGAGGAGGACCTCGGCGTAGCGCAGCTTGGTCCGGAGGCCCCGCTCCAGGGCGAGGAGCGCCCGCTCGTGCCAGCCCGGCCCGACGGAGAGCTCGTCGATCTCGGCGAAGGGCCAGGGCCCGAGCGCGCGGCGCAGGGCGGCGTGCCGTGCGGCGGGCCAGGCGGCGTCGGCCGGCGCCCGCAGCGCGACCGGCGCGTCGAAGCCCGCCAGGAGGAAGCCGCCCGGCAGGCGGGGCGGAGGGTAGGTGCCGGGGAAGCCCAGCGCGCAGACCCGCGCGCCGGCCTCGGCGGCCTCCTCCAGGACCGTCCGCACCCGCGGGCGGCCGCTGTGGAAGCGCGGCGCGTAGCCGCCCGGCTGCCAGCGCATGAAGTCGAGGACGCCGTGCTCCGAAGGGGGCAGCCCGGTGAAGAAGGAGGCCCAGGCGGGGAAGGTCACCGGCGGCCGGGTGCTCTCGAGCACGGCGCGCCCGCCCCGCGCGAGGAGCCCGGCCAGCGCCGGCAGCTTCCCGGCCTCGAGGAGGGGATCGATGATCGCCCAGTCGGCGCCATCGAGCCCCACGAGGAGCACGCGCGCCCCCATCTCCGATGCCCGCGCGGCCCTACTGCACGTAGCCGAGGGCCCGCAGGTCCTCCTCGAGGGCGGCGTCGACCTCCACGGCCTCGCCGCTCTTCTTCTTCGGCGGCGGGCGGCCGGCGAGGTGCCCCTCGAGCACCGACTGCAGCTCGGCGACGCGGGGATCGTCTGCGGCCAGCGGGCGCGCCTCGCCCGGATCGGCGGCGAGATCGTAGACGGCCAGCGCGGGGAGCCCGTTGGGGTTGCCCTCGTTCGCCTTCACCAGCTTCAGGCCGTCCCAGTAGAGGCCGGTGAGGACCGCGCCGTCGTGATCCTCCTCCATGAGCACCGGCCGCGGCTCCGGCGGGGTCTCGGCCAGGAGCGGCACGCCGTCCATCTCGGGCGGCAGCGCCACGCCGGCCAGCGCGAGCAGGGTCGGCGTCACGTCGATCTGCGCGGCGGGATCGCGGCGGGTCGTGCCCCCCTGCTCTCCCCCGGCCAGGCGCACGAGGAGGGGCACCCGCACCTGCTCCTCGAAGAGGGTGCGCCCGTGCCAGAAGCCTCCGTGGTCGGCGAACTCCTCCCCGTGATCGGCGGTCATCGCCACGACGGTGGTCTCGAGGAGGCCGCGCTCCTCCAGGCCCTTCATCAGGTCCCCGAAGGCGGCGTCCCAGTAGGTGACCTCGCCCTGGTAGAGCCCCCGCAGGTAGGGCGCCTGGGAGATCTCGGGCTCCGGAGTCCGCACCCGGGCCACGCCCTTCCCGTTCCAGGGCCGCTCCACGTAGGGGTCGTGGGGATCCATGTAGTGGACCCAGAGGAAGAAGGGGCCGTCGCCCAGCTCGTCGACCAGCGCCAGCGCGTCCCGGGTGATCGTCGGGCCCTCACCGTAGAAGCGCTCGACGACCAGCGCGTCGGAGAGCCTCTCCTGGATCAGGCGGGCGACGTTGATGACCGAGAGGCGCTGGGCGGCGCCCTCTGCGCCCAGGGGTCGCGAGGGGGCGTGGTAACGGTAGGCCGAGAAGCCCCGCTCGAAGCCGAAGTCCGGGGCGAGGTTCACGTTGGTGACCGAGGCCGCGGTGGCGTAGCCAGCCTTCCGGAAGGCCTCGGCCAGGTTGGGCCCCTCGCTCGGCAGCGGATCGACCTTGTGCTGGACGCCGTGGCGCCCGGGCTGCTGGCCGGTGAGCAGGGTCGAGACGGCGGGCCGGGTCCAGGCGGCGTTGGCGTAGAAGTTCTCGAAGCGGACGGCCTCGGCGGCGAAGGCATCGAGGTGGGGCGTCGCCCCCTCGGGGCCGCCCCAGGGGCCGGTGCTGTCCGCCCGCAGGGTGTCGGTCACGACCAGCACGACGTTCGGCCGCACCTTGCTCGCCTGGCCCTCGGCGTCGCTGGCCGCGGCGGGGCTGCCGGCGAGGAGGGCACGCCCGAGGAGGAAGAGGCCCACGAAGAAGACCAGGGAGGCCAGGCCCAGGGGCAGCCGGCGGGTCAGGGAGCGCACGGCGAGGGCCACCCCGAGGGCCAGGAGGGTGCCGCCGAGCAGGGCGAGCAGGGCCGCCACCGGCAGGGAGAGCCCGCCATCCCGGCTGATCCGGAAGGTGCCCAGGACCGTGAAGCCCAGGTCCGCGGCCAGGAAGGCAGAGAGGGCCCCCACCCCGCCGCGCGCGGCGAGGAAGGCGAGCAGGCGCCGCTGGGTGAGGACGCCCAGGAGGGGCAGGAGCACCATCCCCAGGCCCACGCCGGCGACCGCACCGAGGATGCCGTGCAGCCCCGCCGCGAAGACCGAGAGGCCCGCGCCCTCGGCGGCGGAGAGCCCGCCGCTCGCGATCATGGCCAGGGCCTCACCGGTGCCCGCCAGGGCGAGCCCGATGGCGCCGCCCGCGAGGGCCTCTCCGAGCGGCCGCAGCCGCTCCCGAACGCTCTTCTTCTCCACGGCTCCCTCGCTCAACTCTCGCCCCCGGCCGCCAGCGCCGGCTCGGGTTCGGAGAGGACCTCGTCGGTGGTCGTCGCGCCCTCGGCCTCCTCGGGGAAGATGTCGATGGCCCGCACGCCGGCCGAGAGCTCCTCGATCTGCGGGGCGTAGTCCCGGCCCCGGGTGACGAAGACCAGCCCGCCCAGCAGCGAGAAGGCCTCTCCCCCGATGAAGCCGAGGGTGCCCAGGAGGGCGGCCTGCTCCACCGGCACGCCGATCCGGGAGAGGAGGAAGACGAAGGCGCCCTCCCGCACCCCGAAGCCCGAGAAGGAGACCGGCACCAGGGTGGCGACGATCATCAGGGGCGCCACGAAGAGGATCTCCGAGGCCTTGATGTCGGCCCCCACCGCCTCGGCGGTGAAGAGGTACATGCTGGCGGTGCAGAGGTGCACCAGCACCCCGTAGAAGGTGGCGATGCCCAGCACCTTGCGCTGGTGCGCGAAGCGGCCGGCCGCCTCGGCGGCCTTGCCGATCTTGTCGCGCAGCCCGAAGAACCTCGGGACGAACCAGCGGTTGAGGGCCTCCACCGCGCCCGGCTTCACCAGGAGGAAGAAGGCCAGCCCCACCGGCACGAAGAAGACGCCGAAGAGGGAGACGAGGCCCTCGGTGGGCACGAAGCGCTGGCCGCCCGGGAGGGTGACGAGCACCAGCAGGCCCAGGGCGAAGAGGCCGATGACCTTCTCGACCAGGATGACCGCGATGCTGCGGGCGGGGGCCTTGGCGTGGCGGGCGATGTCGTAGGCGCGGTAGCCGTCGAGGCCGATGGTGCTGGGCACGACGATGCCGATGAAGCGCCCGACCAGGAAGGAGCCGATGAGGTGCCGCAGGGGCACCTCGAGATCCTGCCCCCGCAGGAGCCAGCGCCAACGAAGGATGGCCGAGAAGATCCCGGTCCCCTTCACCAGCATGACCGGAACGAGCCAGAGCAGGTTGGCCGCCGCCCAGGTGGCCTCGAGCTTGTCGAGGTCCAGCTTGCGGGCGAGCAGCACCAGGATGCCGATGGAGAGCGCGAGCTTGAGCCCGCTGAACGCCACCTTACGCAGCCTGCTTCCCTTTGTTGCTTTCATGGCAGCCATGCTAAGAGCGTATCGCTAAATGTTCGGTGATCCCCTGTCAAGCAATCACCGGATCCGACCCACCATTCCCGGAGTGCTGAAAATGCGCCTTTGCGGGCTTCTCTGCGCCCTGATCCTCACCGCGACCCTCTCCGGTTGCCCGGACGATGCACCTGCGCCCTCCCCTGCGCCAGCGCCCACCCCGGCGAAGGAGGCCCCCGAGGCCGCCCCGGCCGCCGGCGGCCCCTCACGAGTGATCGTGCTGGGCTTCGACGGCGTGGATCCCGATCTGGTCCAGAAGTGGATGGACGCCGGCCGCCTGCCGCACCTGAAGGCCCTCTCCGAGCGCGGCACCTTCGCCCGGCTGCAGTCCACCACCCCGCCCCAGTCCCCGGTGGCCTGGGCGACCTTCGCGTCGGGCCTCGAGCCGGGCGGGCACGGCATCTTCGACTTCATCGCCCGGAACCCCAAGACCTATCTGCCCTCGGTGGCCACGGTGAAGGTGAGCCGCCCCGAGGTGAAGAAGGGTCACCTCGAGCACGCCCTCGAGGGCGAGAACCTGCGCAGCGGCCCCTCCTTCTGGCAGACCGCCGGCAAGGCGGGGGTCCCCGGCTCGATCCTCTTCGTGCCCTACAGCTTCCCCCCCGACGGCGTCGAGGAGATGCGGGTCATCTCCGGCCTGGGCACCCCGGATCTGCGGGGCACCAACTCCTCCTTCCAGTACCTGGCCTCCGAGACCTTCCCGGGGGGCAAGAAGGCCGGCCTGACCAGCGGCGGCGTCTTCGAGAAGGTCCTCAGCGAGGGCAAGGGCACCTTCCGCGGCAACCTGCGGGGCGCCTCCCTCACGGTCGACGGCCGCAGCCAGAGCCTGGACTTCCCCCTCACCGTCGCGCAGGGCGCGGACGGGCTGGAGCTCGCCTTCCCCGAGGGCCACGCCGAGGCGGTCAAGGTGAAGCGGGGGGAGTGGAGCGAGACCATCACCCTGAAGCTCTCCCCGGTGCCCGGGACCACCTGGTCGGCCACCACCCGCGCCTACCCCGTGCCCGACGCCAGCGATCCCCTGGCCCTCTACTTCCTGCCCGTCTCGGCCGATCCCCGGACGCCCCCCTTCGCCGTCTCGACGCCCATGGGCTTCGCCGGCGAGCTGGCCGCGGCCGCGGGCGCCCCCTTCAAGACCGTGGGCTGGGTCCACGAGACCTCGGGCCTCTCCACCGAGGCCCTCGACGGCCAGGGCTTCCTCCTCGACCTCCACGCCACCATGGAGGCCCGCCGGAAGATCCTCCACGCGGTCCTCGACCAGCCCCACGATCGGCTCACCGTCGCCGCCTTCACCGCCACCGACCGCGTGGCGCACATGTTCTACCGGCTCTTCGACGAGAAGCACCCGCGCTTCGAGAAGGCGCTGGCGGACCGCCACGGCAAGGCCATCCAGGAGACCTACGAGAAGATGGACGCCATCGTGGGTGAGGTCGTCGCCCGCCTGCCGGCGGACGCGACCCTGCTCATCGTCAGCGACCACGGCTTCCACTCCTTCCGCCGGGGCGTGAACCTCAACCGCTGGCTGGTGGAGAAGGGCTACCAGACCCTGAAGAAGGGCGCCCCGGAGGGCCGCGACTTCTTCCGGGACGTCGACTGGTCGAAGACGCGGGCCTACGCCGTGGGCACCGGCCAGATCTGGCTGAACCTCGCGGGCCGGGAGAAGAAGGGCATCGTAGCCGCCGACGAGGCCGCCGCGCTGGCCCGGGAGATCGCCGAGGCCCTCGCCACCCTGCGCGACGGGGACGATCCCCTCCATGTCGTCCAGGCCGTGCACCTGGCCGAGAACACCTACAGCGGCGAGCACCGCGCCGACGCCCCGGACCTCACCGTCTCCTTCGCGGAGGGGTATCGCACCGGCTGGGGCTCGATCCTCGGCGGCGCCCCGAAGGCGCTCATCGAGGACAACCTGCGCAAGTGGTCGGGCGACCACGCCGCCTCCGACCCGAAGGACACCGAGGGCTTCCTCGTCTCGAACCGGAAGATCACCGCCGAGAAGCCGGCGATCCTCGACGTGGCCCCGACCGTCCTGCACCTGCTGGGCGTGGACAATCAGCTCCCCGGGAAGGTCTGGCTGCCCTAGAGGCGCGACAGGAACACCCGCTGAGGCTGACGCGGATGCCGACGGCGGACAACTGAGGCCATCTCAGCCTCAGCATCCGCCTCAGCGGCTTTTCCTTTCGGCCTACGACTCCTCGTCGTCGAGGGTGCGCTTGTACCCGCACTCCTTGTCGGAGCAGGCCACGTAGCGCCCGTCCTTCTTGCTGTACTTCTGCAGGAGGAAGGGCTTCTGGCACTGGGGGCAGGCCTCGGGCAGGGGCCGATCCCAGAGGGCGTTGGTGCAGTCGGGGTAGGCGCTGCAGCCGAAGAAGGTCCGCCCGCGCTTGCTGCGCCGCTCGGTGAAGTAGCCCTTGCCGCACTCGGGGCAGTCCACGCCCACCGAGAGGGGCTTGCTCGACTTGCACTCGGGGTAGCCGGTGCAGGCCATGAAGCGGCCGAAGCGGCCCCGCTTGATGACCATCGGCCGCCCGCACTTGTCGCAGCTCTCTTCGGTCTCCTCATCGCCGAGGAGCTCGATCTTGCCGTCCACCTCGCGGAAGTCGCCGGTGTTGCGGCAGTCGGGGTAGCCGCTGCAGGCGAGGAAGCGGCCGTTGCGCCCCCACTTGATGACCATCGCGGACTGGCACTTCTCGCAGACGAGGTCGGTCGGCGTCTCCTCCGCCTTGACGTCCCGCATCTCCTTCTCGGCCTTCTCGAGGGTGACCTTGAAGTTGCCGTAGAAGTCACCGAGGACCTTCTGCCAGTCGGCCTTCCCCTCCTCGACGCCGTCGAGGTCGTCCTCGAGCTTGGCGGTGAAGGTCGCGTCCATCACCCGCGGGAAGCTCTCGACGAGCAGCTCGGTGACGAGGTTCCCCAGCTCGGTGGGGTGGAAGCGGCTCTCGACCTTCTTGACGTACTCCTTGCTCTGGATCGTCGAGAGGATCGCGGCGTAGGTCGAGGGGCGGCCGATGCCCTTCTCCTCCAGCTCCTTGACCAGGGAGGCCTCGGAGAAGCGCGGCGGCGGCTGGGTGAAGTGCTGGTCCGGGGTCACGCCCTGGGCGGCCACGCTGCTCCCCACCTGCAGGGCGGGGATCTCGCCGGTGACCTCGGAGGCGTCGGCCTCCTCCCGCTCCTCGCGGGCGGTGTCCTCCTCGGTGCGCTCGCCGTAGGCGGCCAGCCAGCCCGGGAAGCGCAGCTGCGAGCCGGCCGCGGTGAGCAGCAGGCGGCCGGCGGCGATCTCGAGGCGGCGCTGGTCGTAGACCGCCGGGTTCATCTGGCAGGCGACGAAGCGCTTCCAGATGAGCTCGTAGAGGCGGAAGAGGTCGCGATCGAGGAAGCGCTTCACCTTCTCCGGCGGGTACTCGAGGGAGGTCGGGCGGATCGCCTCGTGCGCGTCCTGGGCCTTCTTGCCCCGCTTGTAGACGTTCGGCTTCTCGGGCACCGAGTCGTCCCCGTAGGTCTTCTCGATGTAGGTGCGCACGTCGCCCACCGCGTCATCGGAGAGGCGGGTGGAGTCGGTACGCATGTAGGTGATGAGGCCGACCGCGCCCTCTTCGCCCAGCTCGATGCCCTCGTAGAGGCGCTGGGCCAGGGTCATGGTCTTCTTCGCGGTGAAGCGCAGGCGGTTGCTCGCCTCCTGCTGGAGGGTCGAGGTGATGAAGGGGGCCGGCGCCTTGCGGCGGCGCTCGGTCTCCTTGAGGCCCTCGACCTTCAGCTTGGCCTTCTCGATCTCCGCGACCAGGGCCCGGGCGGTCTGCTCGTCGTGGATCTCGGCCTTGTTGCCGTCGATCTTGGCCAGCCGGGCGGTGAAGGCCGGCGGCACCTCGCCCATGAGGCGAGCGTCGATGGTCCAGTACTCCTGCGACTTGAAGGCCTGGATCTCCTGCTCGCGCTCGACCACCAGCCGCACGGCCACGGACTGCACCCGGCCGGCGGAGAGGCCCCGGCGCACCTTGCGCCAGAGCAGCGGAGAGATCTGGTAGCCCACCAGCCGGTCGAGGATGCGGCGGGCCTGCTGGGAGTTGTACTTGTCGGCGTCGAGCTCGAGGGGCTCGTCGATGGCGGCCTGCACGGCCCGCTTGGTGATCTCGTTGAAGAGCACCCGCACCACCCGCGGCCCATCGACGGCCGGCGCCTCGTCCTTCACCGTCTTGGCGGGGTCCGACTTCTTGGCCGTCTTCTTCTTGGCCGCATTCTTGGTGGTCTTCTTGGTGGCCTTCTTCTTGACCTTCTTCTTGCCGAGCGACTTGCCGACGATGCCCTCGAGCTCCTCGGCGATGTGCCAGGCGATGGCCTCTCCCTCCCGATCGGGGTCGGGGGCCAGGAAGACGCGCTCGGCCTCGCGGGCGGCCTTCTTGATCTCCTGCAGCACCTTCCCCTTGCCGCGGATGACCGTATAAGCGGGGACGAAGGCCCCCTCTTCGATCTCGACCCCGAAGCTGGACTTGGGCAGGTCCTTCACGTGGCCCACCGAGGCCTTCACGGTGAAGTCCTTGCCCAGATACTTCTTGATGGTTCGAGCCTTGGCGGGTGACTCGACCACGACGAGATAGCGACTCACTTGAACGATACTCCCCTGGTGCTTGCTAGATCGATGGATGGGAGGTGGGACGGAGGACGTAGGCCCCGCTCACCCGCTGCGCCAGTCCTCCCACCTCCAGCTCGGTGAGGGCGCCGGCCACCACCGAGGGAGAGAGGGAGAGGGCCGCGGCGAGCTCGTCGAGGCTGCGGCCCTCCGGGCCGAGCACGGCGAGGACCCGGCTCGCGAGGGGCGAGATGGGAAGCTGCGCCCCCATGGCGAGGGCCCCCTGGGCGCCCTGACTGGCGCGGGCCTGGAGGTACTCGGCGAGGTGCCCGCCGTCGACGATGTCGCCGCCCCAGGCGACGAGGTTCTCGAGGAGGTGCCAGGGCTCGAGCACCGCCAGGGCGCCCTCCACCAGCAGCTGGTTCGGGCCGGAGGAGAGCCGCCGCCGGGGATCGCCGGGGACGGCGCAGACGCCCCGCTCCTGAGCCTCGGCCAGGCGCGCGGTGATCAGGGCGCCCGAGCCGGGCGCCGCGGCCACCACCGTCACCAGGTCGGAGAGGCCCGAGATGATGCGGTTGCGCCGGGGGAAGTGCCCCCGCTTCGGGCCCGTGCCGGGGGCGTGCTCGCTCACCAGCGCGCCCCGCGCCTCGAGGATCTCCTCGAAGAGCGCGCGGTGCTGGCGCGGGTAGGCCTGGTCCACGCCGGTGCCGAGGACCGCCACCGTGTGGCCGCCGGCCTCGAGGGCGCCGCGGTGGGCCTGGCCGTCGACGCCGGCGGCGCCGCCCGAGATCACCGAGACCCCGGCCTCGGCCAGCCCGGCGGCGAGCTGGTGGGCCTGCTCGCGGGCCAGTCCGTCGGCGCGCCGAGCGCCCACGAGCGACGCGGAGAAGGAGAGCTCGAGGGTCGTCAGCTCGCCCCGCACCCAGAGGAGGGAGGGCGGCCGGGCAGTCTGGCCCACCGAGGCGGCGTCGCGGAGCGAGGAGAGCCGGGTGGGCCAGCCGGGATCGGTCGCGCAGAGCAGCCGCGCCCCGCAGGCCTCGGCGGCCCGGCGCACGGCCTGGAGGTGGTCCCCCAGGTCGCTCACCTGCCGCAGGGGCGAGCCCGCCCCGGCCGAGAGCCCGTCCAGGGCGTCGGCGACCTCGACGAGCCGCAGGTCCGCCGCCAGGGCGTAGCTGCGGAAGACGGCCTTGAGGCCATCGAGGGTGCGATCGCCGACCCCGGGGAGGGAGGCGAAGGCGATGTGGGCATCGATCTCGGTCCAGCGGCTCATGTTCGATTTCTCTCGCCTCGCGGCGCTCACGCCTCGGGCGAAGGCGCGAGTCTATAGCGACCGACTCCGACGGCCGTCAAGCGGCCTCTGGTGGTCGGCGTCGGCCTGGCACCCTAGCAAGGGCCCCTGACATGCCGGATTCCGGGGCCTTGCGGGCTACGAGCTGCGAGCTACGAGCTACGAGCTACGAGCTACGAGCTACGAGCGATCGACGGGATGCGACGGAAGCAGAACGGCCGCCGCGGTTCGAACCTGCGGCGGCCGAGCTCGCAGCTCGGAGCTCGAAGCCCGGAGCTGCGGACGCGAAGCGAGCGTCAGCGCATCGCGGTGGCGCCCACCCGCATGATGGCCCGGTCGCCCACGCCGATCTCCTTGAGCGAGCGCACGACCACGCAGGTCGAGACCTCGTCCCGGGCCTCGATGACCATCACCCGGCCGATGGCCTCCCAGGGCAGGCGCTCCTGCTCCTTCATCCGCAGGTCGAGGTCGAGGGGATCGCCCCGCTGATAGAGGGTGAAGGAGTTGCCCACCTCGACGCCGTGGCGGCGGCCCTTGTCGACGAAGATGAAGTGCGACTCGCCGATGGTGACCTGCGCGGGCATGAAGGTGGCGAGCACGATGCCCTCGAGCTCGACCTGGTTGGGCCGCTCGAGCACGGTGCGGCCGAGCGCCTCGTTCCAGGGCATCAGGCGATCACCCCGGCTGATGGTGTCCTGCACGCCCTCGATGGCGATGGTCGGGAAGGTGCCCTGGTCGGCCGCGACGATCCGGGCCACGCCCAGGATGCGGGTCAGGTAGCCGGCCGAGTTGCCGGTCTTGGGGTGGATGATCTCGCGGTCGGTGCGGAAGACGACGTAGCGCGACCCGATGGTGACCTCGGTCGGGAACTTCACGTAGGCCTGGTCGTAGGTCGTCAGCAGGGTCTTCTCCTCGAAGGAGGAGATCAGCGTCCCGGCGGACTCGAGCTCGGCCCGGGTCACGAAGCCCTCGTCGAGGAGGCGCATGCTCGCCGGGGCCTGGTAGCGCTTGCCGACCACGGCGACCTCGGTCTCGTCGCCGATGTCCTCCGCCTCGGGCTCGGTCTCCTCGGGCTCGACCTCGGTGGGCAGCTGCTCACCGCCGAAGAAGGAGATGGTGGTGCCCGGCTCGATCCAGTTGGGGTTCTCGATCTGACCGTTCAGCGACCACACCTTCGGCCAGTACCAGGGGTTGCCCAGGAAGGTGGAGGTGATGTCCCAGAGGGTGTCGCCCTGGCGCACGGTGTAGGTCTGCGGCGCGCGGGAGAAGTCGGGCTCGGGGCCGGGGAAGACGGGCTCACCGGAGCTGGAGGCGCCGGGCTCGTCCATGGGTGCAGGGACCCCCTCGTCACCCTCGCCCTCCCCCTCGTCGGCGGCGTAGTCGTCGCCGCCGTCGTCGTACTGCCCGTAGGCCACGGGGGTGAGGGCCACGAGGGCCGTCAGGGCGATGGCCGAGACCAGCAGTCTCGGTTGGGTGGACCAGCGCATGGGCTTTCCTCCGAAAATGGGGGCCGGGCGGACCCGGCCATAGCTCGACTTCTCGTCGATTCTGCCCCAAGCCCATCCCAAGTCAAACAAACGACATGGGCCGGCCCCCGAGTTTGTGCATGGGAACCCGGGGCAGTAGCGCGCGCAGGCGGCGCCCAGCCGGCGCAGCGCGGCGGACCACTGGCGCCGCGAGCGCAAGATGGGGGGTACGGGGGGAGTAGAGCTCCCCCCGGTCAGACCGGTGCCTCTATGAAGGATAGGTGCCGGCCGGTGAGGCCCCGGTCCCGGCGGTGGGAGAAGAAGCGCTCGGCGTCGCAGGCGGTACAGGCGTTCAGCACCTCCACCCGCTCCCGGGGCACCCCCGCCCCTGCCAGGACCCGGAGGTTGGCCTCCACCAGGTCCAGGTGCGGCTTCGGCCCCCGCGTCCGGTCGACGACCTCCTCCCCGAGGGCGTCCACGAAGCGCCGGGCGAGGGCCTCGTCCACCTCGTAGCAGCAGCGCCGGATCGAGGGGCCGATGGCCACCTCCACGCTCTCGAGCGGACCGAGGACGAGGGCCCCGGCGGCGGCGATTCCCTCCAGGGTCCCCCGCCAGCCGGCGTGGATGGCGGCCACCGCGGTCCGGCCGCCCTCGCCCGCCCCGCAGGCCAGGAGGGGGACGCAGTCGGCGGTCCGGACCCCGACCGAGACCCCCGGCGCCGCGGTGTAGAGGCCGTCGGCCTCCACCCGCGAGAGCTCGGCCCACCCGGCGGCGTCGAGGCGGGCCGGCACCTCGACCATCCGGCGGCCGTGCACCTGGGAGACCTGGGCCACCGGCTCGACGCCGGCGGCGGCCTCCAGGCGGCGGCAGTTCAGGGCGACCGTCTCCGGGTCGTCGCCGACCGCCCGCCCCAGGTTCAGGCCGGCGTAGGCGCCCTCGCTCGCCCCCCCGCCCCGCAGGGAGAAGCCGTGGCGCAGGCCCCGGGCCGAGAGCCGCGTGGCGGTGAGGAAGAGTCGCGCCTCGCTCATCCCATCCACTCCTCGAAGAGCTCCCCGGCCTCGTCCTGCATCAGATCCCAGTCCTCGGCGTAGCAGACCGCGGCCAGGGCGTCGCGGAAGGCCGCCGCGGTGGCGTAGCGCTTGCGGGCGTTGCGGTGGAGGGCGCGGTGCACGACCTCGGCGATGCTCCCCGGGAGGTCCGGGGCGACCCGCGTCAGCTTGGGCACCTTGCCGTCGCGGATGGCGAGCATGACCTCCTGATCGCCCACCTGATCGAAGGCGTGCCGCCCGGCGAGCAGCTCGTAGAGCACCGCGCCGGCGGCGAAGACGTCGGTGGTGGGCCCGAGCTCGCCGGCCACCACCTGCTCGGGGGAGAGGTAGCGCAGCTTCCCCTTCACCCGCCCGTCGGGGACGCCCTCGCCGAGGCCCGAGACCAGCGCGATGCCGAGATCGGCGAGCTTCACCCTCCCCTCGCGATCGACGAAGACGTTCGAGGGGGTGACGTCCCGGTGGATCAGCCCCAGGGGGGTGCCGCTGTGGCCGGTGGCGCCGTGGAGGTACTCGAGGCCCTCGAGCACCTGCAGCAGGACGTAGGTCGCCAGCCGCGGGGGCCAGGGGTAGCCGGGCCGCTCCTCGAGGAGGGCCTCGAGATCCCAGCCCTCCACCAGCTCCATGAGCAGCCAGCCGCAGCGCTCGTGCACCCCCGAGGCGTAGACCCGCACCAGGTTCGGGTGCCGGAGCATGGGGGCCACGTCGGCCTCGGTGAGGAAGGCGGCCCGGGCCTCGGGATCCCCCTGGAGCTCGGGGAGCATCCGCTTGAGGGCGAAGCGCTCCGGCACGCCCGGGAGCGAGGGGCCGGCGTCGGGAGCGCGGACGGCCTCGAAGACCTCGGCCATCCCGCCCCGGCCGAGGCCCCGCAGGAGGAGGAAGTCTGCGAATCGCTCGCCTTCGGCTCGTCGCGCGCTCACCGCCGGGCATGATCGCACAGCTCCGTGATCGCTGCCGGTGCTTTGCACAACTCGCTCCCGTCCCTCTATGCTCTGTCGGTGCAGACCCGCTCCAGAGATCTCCTCCTCGCACCGCTCCTCCTGATCCTCCTCCTCGGCCCCGGCTGCCCGGGACCCGACGAGCCGGGCGGCGACGGCGGCGGCGGCAGCGACGCGGGCCTCGACGGCGGCGGCCCCGACGGGGGGGAACCGGACGGTGGCGCCGACGCCGGCTGCGAGGATCCCGCCTGCGTCCCCTGCGCGCAGGGCGGCGCCTACTGTCCGGCCGGAGAGATCTGCCTCGACGAGCGCTGCCAGGAGAGCTGCGAGGCGGGCACCCAGCGCTGCCAGGGGCCTCGCCTCGAGGTCTGCAACGCCAGCGGCACCTACGATCCCATCGCGAGCTGCGGGCTCGGCGGCCTCTGTCAGGGGGACGCCTGCGTGGCCGTGACCGACTGCGCCGGCGACTCCCCCCCCTGCTGCTCCCAGCCCTCGGAGTGCGAGGGCCTCGCCGAGCTCTACACCTGCTCCGAGTGCCGGCCCACGGTGCGGACGATCGCCTGCGCGAGCGGGGCCTGCCTCCAGCTGCCGACGGGCCTGGACTTCACCCTCCTCGGGGACGCCAGCGGCCTGCCGGATCCGACCCGCGTCGCCTCGGGGGTCATCACGATCTACCGCGGCGAGACCGCCGACGGGCGCGTCGCCGACTGCGCGACCCTCCTCGATCAGAGCCTGGGCAGCTCGCCCCACGACGCCGAGGACCCCCAGCTCAACCCCACCATCTCCCGGCCCTACGAGTTCACCGGCGGCACGGGCTCGGATCTCTTCACGGCGCTCGTCCTCGGCTCCCCGGGGGGCGGCGACCAGACCATCGTCTTCTCGGTCTACGACGACACCCGGGGCCGCGGCCTGCGCCTGGGCCGCGGCTGCGTCGACCACGCCGAGCCCCTGATGGGCGAGACCCTCACCCTCTCCCTGCTCCCCTGAAGATGACCGCCTCGCTCCTCCTCGTCCTGCAGAGCGACGATCCGCGCCGGCTGCGCTCGGGCCTCGCGCTGGCGGCCGCCGCCGCCGCCCGGGACGAGACGGTGACGATCCTCTGGGAGGGGCCGGCGCTGCAGGCCCTCTGCGCCGGAGAGCTGGCCCGCTCGGCCGGTGACTGGCCCGCCGGGGTGGATCAACCCTCCGAGCTGCACGACGCCCTCTGCTCCCTCTCGACGGTTCAGCAGGTGGCCTGCCCCACCTCGGTGCGGGAGGCTCGCCTCGAGGTCGAGGTGGTCGAGCGCTTCGTGGATGGGATCCGCGGGCTGCCCACGATCCTCGGGGAGTGCGCCGGGGCGCGGATCGTCTACGTCTGACCGAGGAGACGACAGGAAGAGCCGCCGAGGCTGATGCTGAGGCGGATGCCGAGGGTCTCACCAGGCATCAGCTTCAGCCTCAGCATCAGCCTCAGCGGGTTCTCCCTTCGGCATCGGGCCCCGGGTCCGGATACACGAAGGCCCCCCCCCGGAAGTCGCGCAGGGTGATCGTCCCCTCGCCGCGCTCGACGATCGGATCCGGCGCCAGCACGACCTTCCCCCCGCCCCCGGGCAGGTCGATCGCGTAGTGCGGGATCGCCAGGCCGCTCACCCTCCCCCGCAGCTCCCGCAGGATCGCGAGGCCCTCCTGGAGGGTGGTGCGCAGGTGGGCCGTGCCCGCGGCGAGATCGCCCTGGTGCAGGTAGTAGGGCCGGACCCGGTGGCGCAGGAGGGTGAGGTTCAGCTCCCGCAGGATCTCGGCCGAGTCGTTCACGCCGCGCAGGAGCACCGTCTGGTTCTCGACGGGCACGCCGGCATCCACCAGCCGCTCGGCCGCCGCCATGGCCTCGGGGGTGCACTCCCGGGGGTGGTTGAAGTGGGTCATCAGGTAGAGGGGCGCATGGCGGCGCAGCAGGGCCGCCAGCGCCTCGGTGATCCGCATCGGCAGCGCCGCCGGCAGGCGGCTGGCGACCCGCAGGACCTCGAGCGAGGGCAGGGAGCGCAGCTGACCGAGGAGCGCGTCGAGGCGCTCGTCGGAGAGCAGGAGCGGATCCCCGCCGCTGACGATCACCTCCCGGATCCCGGGGTGCTCCCGGAGGTAGGCGAGCGCCTCGTCCATCGCCGCCGCGTCGAAGCTGGCCTCCCCCCCGGCGGTGATCCGCCGCCGGGTGCAGTGGCGGCAGTAGATGGCGCAGTGATCCACCGCGATCAGCAGGGCGCGGTCCGGGTACTTGTGCACCAGGGCCCGGGTGGGCCGGTACAGATCCTCGCCCAGGGGATCCCGGTGCTCGGTCGGCAGCACCACCGCCTCCTGCGCCAGCGGCACCACCTGCCGCCGGATGGGGCAGTCGGGATCGGCGCGGTCGATGAGCGAGGCGTAGTAGGGCGTGATGCCGATCCGGAAGACCCCGGCGCCCAGCTCGAGGCCCCGCCGCTCCGCCTCGGTGAGGGGGAGGAAGGCGGCGAGGTCCCCGGCGTCGCGCAGGGCGTTCTGCAGCTGCCAGCGCCAGTCTCCCCAGCGCTCGTCCTCGGGGCCGAGGGAGGCGACGCGGAGGGCCACTAGCGCGGACCGGCGGCGATGCAGGAGATCTCGACCCGAGCCCCCTTGGGCAGCGCGGCCACCTGCACGGTCGCCCGGGCCGGCGGCTCACTCTCGAAGCGCGCGCCGTAGATCTCGTTGACCACCGTGAAGTCGCCGAGGTCGGCCAGGAAGATCGTCGACTGCACGACGTCGGCGAAGCCGAGGCCCGCGGCCGCCAGGACCGCCTCGAGGTTCTTCATCACCTGCTCGGTCTCGGCGGCGATCTCGCCGCCCCCCACCATCTCGCCGGTGGCGGGATCGAGGGGGATCTGGCCGGAGGTGAAGAGCAGTCCGCCCGGGGCGAGCACGGCCTGCGAGTAGGGGCCGATGGCGGCCGGGGCGGCTTCCGTGGAGATGATCTTCTTCTGCATGGCGCCCTCTTTAGCGCCTTCGGGTCGCTAGACCCAGAGCAGTGCGAGGACCAGGGCCGCGCCCACGAGCTCTCGCTGGGCGGGCTCGAGATCCCGCTTCACCCAGATCGTCCGCCAGCGCTCTCCCGGCGTGCTGCCCCGGGTCAGATCGAGCAGCGCCTCGCCCTCCGGCCGCTCGAAGGTCAGGCGGGAGCGCAGGGAGGAGGGCCGCACGTGCACCCGCGCCACGCCGGCGGCGTCCCTCACCACCAGGACCGTGCGCAGGAAGCGTCCGATCTGGTCGGTGTGGGCGAAGACCAGCCCCGCGTCGTCCCGGAGCTCGAAGCCGCGCCCCGAGGGCGCCCCCTCGGCGAAGGGGGTGTTGTAGGGGAAGCGGTGCACCGCCTCGCCGTGGCTGTGCCCGCCGCCGTCCTCCACCCTCCAGACGGTGTCCAGCTCGCGGGTGTCGACGTCCAGGCGCAGGGCCCGCCGCGCGAAGCGCTTGTCCAGCAGCTGCCCGAGGGCGGACTGCTTCACCTTCAGCCGCACCATCCCTCCGCTGGAGCGCAGGTCGAGGGTGCGGATCATCCCGAAGACGGTCAGGTCTCCCCGGACCAGCTCGGCCAGGGGCGCCAGGGAGCTCGGGGTCGGGGCCATCTAGAAGCGGTCCACGCTGTAGACGCCCTTGATCCGCTCGAGGCGGGTGATGACGTTCTGCAGCTGTTTCAGGTCGGTGATCAGCACCTCGAAGGTGTTCACCGCGCGATCGTCGCCGGTGGAGCGGCAGTTGGCCTGGGCGATGTTCACCCCGGCCTCGGAGAAGCACTGGGAGAGCTCGGCCAGCAGCCCGCGCCGGTCGGAGGTCACGACCCGCAGGGAGACCGGCCGGCTGGTGCCCTTGGCCATGTCCCAGCTGACGTCGACCCGCCGATCGGGATCGGTGGCCAGGACCTTGTCGCAGTAGGCGGTGTGGACGGTCACGCCCCTGCCGCGGGTGATGAAGCCCACGATCTCGTCCCCCGGCACCGGGTTGCAGCAGCGGCCGAAGCGCACCAGCACGTCGTCGATGCCCTGGATCGAGATGCCGGCCTTCCCGCCGCCCCCGACATTGGAGAGGATCTTCGAGATCCGCCCCTCCTCCTTGGGCTTGCGGTCCCGGCCGGTGAGCTCCTCGGCCGGCAGCGCCCTGGAGATGGCCTGCGCGGCGGTGAGCTTGCCGTAGCCGATGGCCGAGAGGAGATCGTCGATGGTCTTGTAGTTGAAGCCCTCGGCGGCCTTCTGGAGCTGGCCGCCCTTGGTCAGGGACTTCAACGAGCGGCCGTGCTTGCGGGCCTCCTTCTCGAAGAGCTCGCGGCCGATCGAGAGGGAGCGGTCGCGCTGCTGCTTGCGGATGTAGGCGCGGATCCGGTTCTGCGCCCGGCCGGTCTTCACGAAGGTGAGCCAGTCCTTCGAGGGGTGGGCGTGCGGCGAGGTGAGGATCTCGACGGTGTCGCCGTTCTTCAGCCGCTGACGCAGCGGCACGATGCGGCCGCCCACCTTGGCGCCCACGCAGTGGTTGCCGACCTCGGAGTGCACGGAGAAGGCGAAGTCCACCGGGGTGGCGCCCCGGGGGAAGCTCTTCACCTCCCCCGCGGGGGTGAAGACGAAGACCTCGTCCGAGAAGAGGTCGACCTTGACCGTCTCGAGGAACTCCTTGGGATCCGAGACGTCCTGCTGCCACTCGAGGAGCTGCCGCAGCCAGGCGAAGCGATCCGCGTCGTCCTTGCCGGGCTTCTTGCCCTCCTTGTAGGACCAGTGGGCCGCGATGCCCTCCTCGGCGACGCGGTGCATCTCCTGGGTGCGGATCTGGATCTCCACCCGCTCGCCGTAGGGCCCGATCACCGTCGTGTGCAGCGACTGGTACATGTTGGGCTTGGGCATCGCGATGTAGTCCTTGAAGCGCCCCGGCACGGGCTTCCACTGGGCGTGGACCAGGCCGAGGGCCTCGTAGCATCGCGAGATGCTGTCGGTGATGATCCGGAAGGCGATGAGGTCGTGGACCTGATCCAACTCCAGGCTGTTGGCCCGCATCTTCCGGTAGATCGAGTAGAGGTGCTTGCGCCGCCCGGTGACCTCGGCGGGGATCTCCTGCTCGGCGAGCTTCTCCTTCAGGATGGCGCCCACCTCTTCGATGTACTTCTGGTGCTCGCGCTGCTTCTTGGCGAGCTGCGAGGTGATCTCGTTGTAGTCGTGGGGCCGCAGGTAGCGGAAGGAGAGGTCCTCGAGCTCGATCTTCACCCACTGGATGCCGAGGCGGTTGGCGAGCGGCGCGTAGATCTCCAGGGTCTCCCGGGCGATCCGCTCCTGCTTCTCGGGCTTCATGTGAGTGAGCGTCCGCATGTTGTGGGTGCGGTCCGCCAGCTTCACCAGGATGACCCGCAGATCCTTGGCCATCGCCACGATCATCTTGCGGAAGTTCTCGGCCTGCTTCTCCTCGGCCGTGGGCTGCCGGGTCTCCGAGAACTGCGAGAGCTTGGTCACCCCGTCGACCAGATCGGCCACCTCGGTGCCGAAGAGATCCACGAGCTCCTCGTAGGTCGCGAGGGTGTCCTCGATGGTGTCGTGCAGCAGGCCGGTCACCACCGACTGCTCGTCCAGGCGCAGCTCGGTGAGCAGGCCGGCCACCTCGAGGGGGTGGATCAGGTAGGGGTCGCCCGACTTGCGGACCTGCCCCTGGTGAACCTTCGCAGCGTAGACGTAGGCCTTCTTGACCAGGTCCAGATCGGCGCCCGGCCGGTACTCGGAGAGGTTCTTGAGGATGTCGCCCAGTCGGAGCATGCGCGCTGTGTCGAAAAAAATCCCCGCGGCCGAAAAAGGGGCAGGTTCGAGTCCCCTACCTCCCAGCCGGGGGTGTTCTGCCGGGAGATTGTAGCACCGGCCGGTATCGGCGCAATTGCGCCCACCCCCGCAAAATGCGAATTTCGAGGTCAATGAGCGCCGACCGGCGATCCGACAGAATCCGGGTCTCGATTCCCGCCACGGTCCGAGCCGGGTCCCGCGCCTACCGGGACGTGGTCACGGATCTCTCCCTGACCGGCCTCTTCCTCCAGGCCGCCACCGAGCGTCCGCGCATCGGCGAGCGGATCCGCGTGTCCTTCAGCCTCCCGGTCGGCGACGAGCGGGCCATCCCCCTCGATGTCGACGGGGAAATCGCCCGGGTGGTGAAGAACATGGCCAACCGGACCAAGGGCCTGGGGGTGCGCTTCATCCGCCCCAAGCCCGCGGTCACCGAGGCCATCCAGGCCTACCTCGGCAGCGACGACGGCACCCTCGCCCGCCCCTCGGGCCTCGGCCGGTGGACCGGCAGCGGCCCCGCCGCCGACGAGCGCGAGGTGACCGATCCCGCCGAGCCCCGCTCGGCCCCGCCCGCCCGCACCTACGACTTCTCGGCCGAGGCGCCCGACCTGGACGACGACGCCGAGATGGACACCGACCCGCGCTACCCGCTGCCCTCGGACGGGGACGCGTGAAGGTCGGCCAGACCATCGGCGGCTGCGAGATCGTCGAGGAGATCGGGGCCGGCGGCATGGCCGTCGTCTTCCGGGCCGTGCAGACCGGCCTGGGCCGCTCGGTCGCCATCAAGTTCCTCAAGCGCGAGCACCTCGAGTCCCGCGAGATGGTGCAGCGCTTCCGGCGCGAGGCGAAGAGCGTCGCCAGCCTCCAGCACGAGAACATCGTCAGCATCTACGACTTCCAGGAGGCCCCCGAGGGCCTCGGGATGATCCTGGAGTACGTCTCGGGCACCGACCTCCACGACCTGCTGGCCCGCTGCTATCGCCTGCCCCCGGACGTCGCCGCCATCATCGGCCTGAAGGTCTGCTGCGCCCTGGAGTACGCCCACTACCGCAAGGTGGTGCACCGGGACATCAAGCCCTCGAACATCATGATCTCCTGGTCCGGCGAGGTGAAGCTCACCGACTTCGGCATCGCCAAGGACATGCTCTTCGACGACCTCACCCGGACGGGGATGGCCATCGGGACGCCCTCCTACATGTCGCCGGAGCAGGTGGTCGGCGCGAAGCTCGACTCGAAGAGCGACCTCTTCTCCTTCGGCATCCTCCTCTACCAGATGCTCACCGGCGAGCGCCCCTTCACCGACGACGACGAGGGCACGGTGCTCGCCAAGATCCGGGACGAGGACTACCTGAGCCCGCGGCGGATCAACGCCGACATCCCGCTCTCCCTCGAGCGCATCGTCAAGCGCTGCCTGCAGAAGAAGCCCGAGGAGCGCTACGCCTCGACTGCCCTCCTGCGCCAGGACCTCGAGCGGGAGGTCGCCGACCGGGTGACCACCAACTACTCGGCCCGGCTGGTGACCTACCTCGCCAACCGCGGCTTCATCGAGCTGGGCGAAGCCCGGGCCCTGGTCGATCCGGAGGTTCTGGCGAGCCGCGAGATCCGACGCGTCGATCTGGGGGGACCTCCGAGCCCCTCGGTCTGGGAGGTGCCCCTCCTCTCCGCCGGAGCCCTCCTCCTCCTCTCCCTCTGGGTCGCCCTCCTCCACGGGGGCGTCGTCGGTCCGGGCGGCGCCGCTGCCCTCCCCTCCGCCCCCCCCGGTGAGGGCCGGGCCTACCTCAAGGTGGTCGCCGACCCCTGGGCCCACGTCTACGTCGATGGCGCCTTCTTCGACACGACCCCCTTCGCCCGGGAGATCGCCCTGCCCTCCGGACCGCACGAGGTGACCCTGAAGAACGACTTCCTGGGGGAGAAGTCGGTGACGGTGGACCTGAAGGCGGGAGCGCACCAGGTCCTGCGGGAGAAGCTGGAGGCCGAGAAGTGAGGCCAGCCCGGCGCCTGCTCCTCCTGGCCTCCCTGGCCCTGCTGCTCTCGCTGGGCCTGGCCGGCGAGGCCGCCGCGCAGATCACCCACGTGGTCGAGCGGGGGGACACCCTCTCGAGGGTCGCCCAGCGCTACTACGGCTCCGCCCGGAAGGCCTCCTACGTGGCCGGAGTGAACCGGATCCCCATGGACGGAGAGCTCAAGGTCGGTCAGCGCCTGAAGATCGCCGTGGTCTGGACCTACCGGGTGCGCCGGGGCGATCGGCTCTCGGCCATCGCCCGCAAGGTCCTGGGCGACGAGCGGCGCTACACCTACCTCGCCCGCATCAACGACATCGAGGAGGTCGGCCGCCTCTCGCCGGGCACCCGGCTCCTCATCCCGATCGAGGTCCGCCACAAGGCGGTGAGGGGCGAGAACCTCGGCATCATCGCGAAGCACTATTACAACAACACCCGCCAGGCGAAGCTGCTGCGCGACTACAACTTCATCGGTAAGAAGGGCTTCTCCACCGGTGACGTGATCGTCGTCCCGATCTTCGATCGGAGCGCCGAGCTCTCCGAGGTGCAGCGCCGCATCAAGGACCACCGGGAGGCCGCCGCCCGGGCCACGGCTGCCCGCGAGGCGGCGAAGCCGGCCTCGAAGGCGGGCAAGCGAGCGGCCACCGCCGAGCCCGACCCCGCGCCCGAGCCCGAGGCGGAGGAGGCGCCGGCCCCCGTCGTCGACCTCGAGAAGCTCGACGCCGGCCTCCGCCGGAGCCTCGAGTCCCTGGATCAGGGGGCCTACGAGGAGGTGGTCGAGCTCCTCGAGCCCCTCCTCGACGAGGTCCCCGAGAGCGATCTCACCCGCCAGCGCGACCTGCGCCTGGCGCTGGCCACGGCCCTGGTGGCCCTCGGCCGCCGGGGCGAGGCGAGCAGCCACCTCCAGCGCCTGATCGAGCTCGACCCGGACACCTCCCTCGACCCCGTGGCCACCTCCCCCAAGATCCTCCAGGCCTTCGGGCGCGCCCAGGAGGCCTGGGCCGAGAGCTCCATGGAGAGCGCCGCCGAGGAGGAGCTGGGCGAGGGCGAGGAGTAGCGCGAGCGGCGTTTCCAAGCCTCCCCCGGGCGTGCTAGGCCTTCCCCATGCCGGTATGCAACGCCTGCCAGGGACAGATTCAGGAGGGGATCGCGGCCTGCCCGGCCTGCGGTCAGGCGGTCGAGGCCGAGCCCATCCAGTTCGGCATCGTCTGTCCCGCCTGTGACACCTACAACGGCCCGGGCCTGAACGCCTGCCAGAGCTGCCAGGCGCCCCTGGTGCCGGCCGGCTTCACCGGCTTCTTCGAGGCCGCGAACCTCGAGCTGCCCTCGGCCCCCGCGCCCGCGCCGGCCGAGGCCCCGCCCTCGGTGGAGGTGGCCGCCGGCGCGGACGAGTTCGAGGTCCCCGCCCCCGCTCCGGCCGGCCCCACCGTCGCCGGGCGGGCGCGCAGCGACACCGGCGCCCTGCTCTGCTCTCTCTGCAAGACCCCCAACACCCCGGGCTCGAAGTTCTGCGGCGGCTGCGGCACGCCCCTGGGCGGCGGCGCCGGGGGTGGCGGCGGCACGATGATGATGCCCTCCTTCGCCAACGCGCCGAAGACCGGCGAAGCCCCCCAGGGCGGCACCCAGTTCTTCGGAGCGATGGAGCCTGGCAAGGCCAAGCTGATCCTCATCCGGGGCGAGGGCTTCGAGGGCGCCGAGTTCCGCCTGGGCTCGGAGCAGGTGATGGCCGGCCGGAGCAAGGGCCTGATCCTCTTCCCCTCCGACCCCTACCTCGGCGCGCACCACGCCACCTTCGTCTACCGCGACGGCCGCCTGCACGTCCGCGACGAGGGCACCCCCTCGGGCACCTACGTGCGGCTCAAGGGCGAGCAGGAGATGACCGTCGGCACCGAGCTGGTCATCGGCGAGCACCGCCTCCGCTACACCGGCGCCCTGCCGAAGGCGAGCAGCGAGGCCCAGGGGGCCACCCGCCCGGAGGGCGCGGTGCGCTTCGAGGAGGTGCTGGCCGGCGGGCGTCCGGGCCGCGCGTGGCTGCTGCCTGGCAACTCCGGGCGACCCGCGGTGATCGGCCGCGAGGGCTGCGAGATCGACCTGGTCAACGACCGCTTCGTCTCCACCCGCCACTGCGAGCTTCGCATCGAGGGGGGGCGCTGCTGGCTGAAGGACTACGGCTCGGTCAACGGCACCTTCATCCGGCTCCCCGCCTCGTCCGAGCGGGGCCTGGTGCACGGCGACTACCTCATGCTCGGCCAGCAGGTGCTGCGGGTCGAAGTGGCCTGAGAGCGGGGGGGAGCCTCCGCTCCCCCCCGATCCCCCCCAGCTCGAGCCAGAGGTGCACGGCTCCGCTGGCCTGCGCCGGCGCCCGGCCGGCAGGCCGGGTTCGCGCCGCCTCCGGCCGCTCCGAAGACCGGTCAGCAATGGTCTCGGTCCATAGGGGAGCCTCCGCTCCCCGATCCATCAGCCGCTGCGGATCATCTCCTCGACCATCGCGCGATCCTTGGCGCGAGGCTCGAGCTGCAGGTAGCGGCGCAGCGCCTGCTTGGCCCGCCGCGAGTCGCCCTTGGCGAGGTAGGCGTTGCCGAGGCGGCGGTAGACCATGGCGTCGTTGGGGTTGGCCTTGGCGGCCTTCTCCCAGAGGTTGATCGCCCGCTCGAAGTCTCCCTTGGCCCAGAAGCGCTGGGCGTCCGCGGAGAACTTCCGCGCCATCTTGGGGTCGGTCTTCTGCCCCCCGGTCTCCTTCGGGTTCCGGGGGTTCCGGGGGTTCTTCGGCTCCTTGGGATCGCCCGGCGGATCGTTCACCGCGACCTCCGTGCCGGTGCCGGTGTCTGTGCCGGTCTCGGTGCCACCGGTGTTCCCGGCCTCGGTGCCCGTACCACCGGCCTCGGTGCCACCTGCCGTCCCCGTCCCCGTCTGCTCCCCGGTCCCCGCCGTGTTCCCCGTGTTCGCCGCGACCTCGGTACCCCCGGCGGCGGCCGTCCCGGTGCCGGTGGCCGCGCTGCCACCGGTCGCGGCCCCGCCGGTCTCGTCCTTCACGATGATCGTGTTCGGCTTCTTCTCGCCGCCCTTGCCCCGGCTCGCGACGGCGAAGTAGCCGCCCACGGCGGCCAGCAGCACCGCGCCGATCCCGACGAAGATGAAGACCTTCGAGCCCTTCTGACCCGGCACCATCGTGTTGCCGGCCGTCTGGACCGCGGGGTTGCTCGGCGCCATGCCCGGCAGCCCGCTCAAGGATCCCGCGGGCCCCTCGGGCTGCGGCGCCACCGGCGCGTGGGCCGAGGGCTCGGGCTGGGTCCCGCCCGCGATCGGCGCCGGCGCGGTGCCCGGCGAGGTGGCGGCGGTGTACTGCGCGCCCTGCCCCAGGGCGTTGAGCAGATCCCGCAGCTCGACCGCGGTCCGCGGGCGCACCTCGGGGTCCTTGGCCATGCAGCGCAGGATCAGGGCCTCGAGCTCGGTGGTGACCGTCGGGTTGATCGTGCGGGCCGGAGGCGGCTCCTCGATCAGGTGCTTGGTGACCATGCCCACCGAGGTGTCCGACTGGAAGGGCAACCGGCCGGTGGAGAGCTGGAAGAGGATCACGCCGATGGCGTAGAGGTCCGAGCGCGCGTCGAGGGGCTCGCCCTTGGCCTGCTCGGGGGACATGTACTCGGGGGTCCCGCAGACCAGGCCCTGCTGGGTGAGGGCCACGGCGTCGGGGGAGTCGGAGGGGTCCTGGATCTTGGCGATGCCGAAGTCGAGGACCTTCACGGTGTCGGGATCGTCCCGGCGGGCGACCACCATCACGTTCTCGGGCTTCAGGTCCCGGTGGATGATGTTCGCGGCGTGCGCGTCGGCCAGGGCCGAGAGGACCTGATCCATGATGTGGACCAGCCGCCCCTGCGGCAGCGGGCCGTCGCGCTGGAGCAGCTGCCCCAGGTCGAGGCCCTCGAGGTACTCCATGGCGATGTAGAGGGCGCCGTCCTCCATCTGCCCGAAGTCCGTGACCTGGATGCTGTTGGGGTGGGTCAGGCGGCTGGCCGCCCGCGCCTCGCGCTGGAAGCGGGCCACCAGGGAGGCGTCGCCGTGGAGGGCCTGCCGCAGGACCTTCAGCACCACCTTCTTGTCGAGGGGCTGCTGCACGGCGAGGTACACCTTGCCCATGCCGCCCTCGCCGAGGACCTTCTCCACCAGATACTTCCCGGCGACGAGCTTGCCGATGTAGGGGTCGTCCCCCGCCCTGGCCACGACGGCCAGGTTGGAACCGCAAGCCGGACAGAACTTCGGAGAACCCTCTACCTGGGCTTCACAGGCTGGACAGGTGAGCATCGAGAGGGTTGTACCTCAGATCCGGCCTGGCTTGTGCTAGGACGGGAGCCAGGAGGCGCGAATGATCCGTTGCACGATCTGCGGACGAGAGAACGAGGACACCTTCCGCTACTGCCTCGACTGTGGCTCGGAGATCGGCGGCGCCGCGGCCCCCACCCAGGCGCAGCCCCAGAAGCCGCCCGAGCCCGCGGAGGACGACCTGGGTGAGGTGATCGCCCTGACCGAGGAGGCGCCCCCCACCGGCATGATCGAGGTCCAGTCCGCGGTGGTCGCCCCGCTGCCGACCCCGCCGAGCGTCTCCCTGGCCACCCCCGCGGGGGGCACCCCCCGCCACACGCCGATCCCCCCCGGGCCCCTCGAGGCCACCGCCCCCTCGGTCCGCTCCGATCCGGCGGTCCGGGCCGCCGAGGCCGCCACCTCCGTCTCCTCCCCCCTGGAGGAGGACCGGCCCGAACTCGGGCCCAAGCCGGTGGTCCCTCCGATCTCGGCGCCGGCGCCGGCGCCCGCCAGCCGGGCGATCCCCGACTACCTCCGCCCTTGCCCCACCTGCGGCAAGGAGGTCGCGGCCGGCCACGCCTTCTGCGGCTCCTGCGGCGCCCGGGCCGACACCTCCGCCGCCCCCCCGCCGGCCACCGCGGCCTCCACCGCCGCCGCGGCCTCCGTCGGCGGCACCATGGTGATGGGCGCCGTGGACGCCCCCGAGCTCGCCGCCCCCCGCTTCAAGGTCACCCTGATCAAGCCCGACGGCTCCGAGGCCGGGGCCACCTCGCTGAAGACCCCCGAGACCGTCGCGGGCAGCGCCGGCGCGGCCATCTCCATCCCGGAGGATCCCTTCGTCACCAGCGCGCACCTCACCCTGGCCGAGCGGGCGGGGGTGCTGCGGGTGCGCGACGGGGGCTCCGCCACCGGCACCTTCCTCAAGCTCACCGCTCGCCAGCCGGTGCCCCTGCCCTCGGGCTCGGCGCTGCGCTTCGGCCGGCAGCGGCTGCGCCTGGAGAAGATCGGGCCGATCCCCGAGCCGGCCCCGGGCGAGGCCGCCGAGTGGGGCTCACCGGACCACGGCGCCCGCTTCCGCCTCGTGCAGGAGCTCGAGGGCGGCGGCGACGGCACCGCCTGGATGCTCTCCGAGGGGGAGTACCGGGTCGGGCGCGAGGTCGGCGAGCTCACCTTCCCCAAGGACGGCTACGTCTCGGGCACCCACGGGCGCCTGCAGATCGGCGCCGACGGGAAGGCCAGCTTCGAGGATCTGGGATCCTCGAACGGCAGCTTCCTGCGGCTCACCCAGGAGACGGTCGTCACCGAGGGCGACTTCCTCCTGGTGGGGATGCACCTGCTGCGGATCGACCTGCAGTAGGCGCGATCCGCGAGCGTTCGGGCGCCTACCCGAAGGAGCGCTCGACGATCTCCTGCTCCTCCTTGCACCGGATGCACATCGTGGTCACCGGGCGGGCCTCGAGGCGGCGCAGGCTGATCTCCTCGTCGCAGGACTCGCAGATCCCGAAGGTGCCGTCGTCGATCCGCGAGAGCGCGGACTCGATCTTGCGCAGGAGGAACTTCTCCCGGTCACGGAGCCGGAACACCATGGACTGAGCGTACTCGGAGGAAGCCAGGTCGAGCTCGTCGGGGAGATCGTCGGTGTCGACCACCGTCTCCTCTCGCAGCGTCCGCTTCGCCGAGGCGAGGAGCTGCGAGCGCGAGCTGTCGAGGATCTTGCGAAACTTCTCCAGGTCCTTCTTCTTCACGCTTCCCCCAGGAAACTAGCGGGTTTGGGTCTTCTCACGCCCTGCAAGAAGGTGGGCGAGATAACAGGCGCTCACGCGGCCTGTCAAAGCAAAAACCGACCACCCATGGCGCGCTGCGTCACCCGCGCCCCCTCGATGCACCGAAGTGGAGCCCGGCCCGAGGCGCGGTTAGGATGCCTGCATGTCTGCCGACCCCGCAAGCACCATCGAGAAGGAGTTCATCCGCAGCGCCCTGGCCCTGGCGTCCAAGAAGGAGGTCGATCGCCTCCTCTGGGTCCACGACGACGAGCTCACCAAGGAGGAGCTCAAGGGCCGCCCGGTGAAGAAGAAGATCGTCTACGCCGTGAGCGAGGAGACGATCGCCGAGGACCTCCGCGAGAGCGGCCAGGCGGTGGTGACGATCCCCCCCTACGACTACGCCCGCGTCGAGCGGATCAAGGTCGCGATCGTCAGCGCGCTGGCCGCCGGGCTGGTGAAGGAGGGCGAGGTCGTCCTAGCGGTCACCGGCGCCGGCAAGCACCCCGACATGCTGCTCAACCTGCGCATCGGGCTGGGCCTCGAGGACAAGCCCGCCCTCGAGGGCCTCGAGCTCTCGGAGGAGTTCTCCAGCCAGGTGGTCGAGGCCTTCATCGACATCGCCCTGCGCGTCGGCCACGACGGCTTCGAGGGCCACCCCATCGGCTCGCTGATCACCATCGGCGACGCCACCACCGTGATGGAGAAGTCCCAGCAGCTCACCCTCAACCCCTTCCAGGGGGTCTCGGAGTCGGAGCGCTCGGTCCTCGATCCCCGGATCCGCGAGGCCATCCGGAACTTCTCGGTCCTCGACGGCGCCTTCGTCGCCCGGGAGGACGGCGTCATCCTCGCCGCCGGCCGCTACCTCCAGGCCGACATCGGCGACGTGAAGGTGCCCCTGGGCCTGGGCGCCCGCCACATGGCGGCCGCGGCCATCACCCGCGAGACCCACGCGATCGCGGTGACGGTCTCCCAGACCAGCGGCGCGGTGCGCGTCTTCCGCAACGGCGAGATCGTGCTCGAGCTGAACCAGCCGGCGCGGCGCGCGTAGCGCACGGCTGCGAGCTACGAGCTACGAGCTCGAAGCTCGAAGCCATCTCAACGAGAGGCGGCGCGGAGCGCTGGACGACATACCGTGGCCAGCGGACACTCCCGGCAGATCGACGCCACGTGCCGGTGCCGGCACCCCCCGCTGATCCCCAGGTGCGCCAGCGGGAAGTCGAAGCGCAGGGGATCCTCCGGATCGATCCCCCGGAGCATCCAGGTGATCTCCTCGGCGCTCTTCCAGCCGGCGTCCCTTCGCTCCAGGAGCCCGATCGCGCGGGCGAGCCAGTGGACGTGGGTGTCGAGGGGGACGATCAGCTCCGAGGGGCGCGGCGCGCCCTCCCCTCTCCAGAGGCCGAGATCCACGCCGTCGGGCCCCCGGACCATCCAGCGCAGGAAGAGGTGGAGGCGCTTGCTCGCCCCGGCGCCGCGGGGATCCGAGAGGAGGTAGCGCAGGCCCCGGTCCTCCTCCTCGCCCCGGGGCCGCGCGGCGAGGAGCAGCCCCGCCCGCCAGGTGGCGAGGGCCTCGCGCAGATCGCGGCCGTCCCGCCGGGCGCGGCCGAGCGCCGCCCCGAGGGAGCCCGCCTCCTCCTGCACCCGCAGCACGCCCCGGTGCAGCGCCCGCAGCGCCTTCCCGCTCACCCAGCGATGACGCAGCCCCTCGAGGCGCGAGAGGCGCCCGGCCTCCACCTCCCGGGGGCGCGGCCCCAGGATCGCCACCACCCGCTCCAGGGTGCCCGCGATGGCCACCGCGTTCCCGAAGGCCAGGGTCGCGGCGACGAGGGCGACGAGCTCACGATCCAGCGGCGCCTGGTAGCGGTGGGCGAAGGCGATCGGATCCCGCTCGCGGAGGCCGCGGCCCGCCGCCTCCGCCCGCCGGGCGGTCTCGAGCAGCGCCGGGGCCAGCCGCTCCAGCCTCCGCTGGCGCGCCGCCCGGGCCCGGGCCTCGCTGCTGTAGCGTCGCAGCAGCAGGTGGGCGGGCGTCGGATCGCCGCTCAACGCACCAGCTTGGACAGGGCCTTGAAGTGGGGATCCTCGGCGGTCTGCAGGAGGTCGAAGAGCACCGTCTCGGTGCCGGAGATCGTCGCCCCCAGCCCGTGCATCAGCTCCAGGCCGACCTTCCAGTTCTCCTTCGTGCGGGAGGTGCATCCGTCCCGCGCCACGTGGACGAACCAGCCCAGCTCCACCAGATCGCGCACGGTCTGGAAGACGCAGACGTGGGTCTCCTGCCCGACCACGATCACCTGGCGGCGGTGGCGGGCCTCCAGGGCGCCCTGGATGTCCTCGACCTCGGCGCAGGAGAAGCCCATCTTCTCGACCACCGGGGTCCCCTCGGGCAGCGCCTCCAGGATGGCCGGCACGGTCGGCCCCAGCCCCTTGGCGTACTGCTCGGTCACGAGGATCGGCAGCTCGAAGGCCCGGGCGGTCTCGATCAGCCGCACGGTGTTCTTCACCGCCCGCGCGAAGGGCTCCTCGGGCATCGCCGCCCCGAGCTTCTCCTGCATGTCGACGATCAGCAGGGCCGTCGACTCGCGGTAGAGGCTGTAGGCGGGATGGGGCTCGACGTCCTCCCGGGCGAGCTCGGCGTGCCACTTCAGGATGTCACGGGCGCGGGTCATTCGATCTCCTCCTCGATCAGGAACACCTCCCCGTCGCGCTCTTCCACGACGAGGGTCGGCTGGTCCTCGCAGATCCTCGGCTCGGTGAGAACCCTCCCGTCGCGCAGCCGGAAGGCCACGGCGTGGCAGGGGCACATCACGGCGTCCTCGGTGAGGAGGCCCTCGGAGAGGAGGCAGCCGGCGTGGTTGCACCAGGCATCGAGGGCGAGGACCTCGCCCTGCAGGCGGGCGAGGGCGACGTGCTTCTCCCCGATCGTCGCCCCGATCAGCTCGCCCTCCTGCGGCGCCGCGCCGAGGCTACGCCCCCTGGATCCCTTCTCACTCATGCCTGGGCTATCTTGGTCCCCGACTCGGTGGGAGGAAAAGATCCTGATGATTTGCCCGCGCCTGCGCTCCCTCGTGGCTCTGCTGGCCACCCTCGCTCTCTCGATGGCCCTGCCCTCCCGGGCTGGCGCCCAGGCCGAGGAGGCCCCGGCGGCGAAGCCCCGGGTCGCGGTCATGGGGGTCCAGCTGGTCGGCTTCCCGGAGGGGGTGCGGGAGCTCTTCACCGAGGCCCTCGCCCAGGGGGCCGCGCGCCAGGAGGACTACGATGTCCTCTCCCAGGCCGAGATCACCTCCATCCTCGGCCTCGAGGCCCAGAAGCAGCTGCTGGGCTGCAACGACGACTCCTGCCTGGTCGAGCTGGCCGGCGCCCTCGACGCCGCCTTCCTGGTGACCGGCAAGGTGGTGAAGCTCGGCTCGGTGACGAACCTCTCGGTCAGCATGATCGACCTGGCCCAGACCAGCGTCGTGAGCCGCGAGCACATGGAGGTCGATGACGACGGACAGGTGGTGCGCTGGCTGCGCTACCTCGGCGCCAAGATCGTCGGGGTCGATCCGGGCGAGGACCTGGCCAAGGACGTGGGCATCGTCACCGGACCCCGCTGGCGGGCGTCGGCCGGGCTGGGGCTGGCAGGCCTGGGGACCCACGGAATGGTCGTCCTCCCCTCGATCCCCTTCGTCACCAACGATCCCAACCGGGACCCCCGCAGCGAGCCGGTGGTCCCCACCCTCCACGAGGGTCAGTGGAACTCGAACCTCGGCTTCACGATCGACTTCGGCTTCCAGGTGAAGCGCTGGCTGCGGATCGAGCTGGGCTACGAGCACCGCAACATGGAGTCCCAGCTCGAGGTCGACCCCACCCGGCTCCACGGTGCCTACTGGGACGGCTCGGACGACGTGGGAGCGTCGAACGGGATCAGCGCCGGCTGCATCGCCGTCTTCGCCGAGCAGACCACCGCCGAGGCCTACAACGCCGCCCTGGGGGATCTGGCGGGCACCGGCGGCGACACGATCAACACCGCCCTGCAGGAGGGCGGCGCAGGCCTCCTGCGCGAGCGCTCGGCCGCCACCTGGGGGAAGTGCTACTCGAACACCAAGGTGCAGACCCTGATGGTGGGCTTGCCCTTCGTGCTCTTCCCCACCCGCTTCGTCGCCTTCGAGATCGGCCCCCGGGTCGGCTTCGGCGCGCTGACCCTCGTCGGCTGGCAGGCCGGCGAGAGCGGCGGCTCGCCGGGCAGCGCGGCCCTCTTCCTGGGCGGCCGGCTCGGCCTCGCCTTCCTCTTCAAGGAGGCCTTCGCCGCCTTCCCCCTCGATCTGACCCTCGATCTGAAGGGGGACGTCTACTACCTGCGCGGGATAACGACCGACGAGCAGGTCCACGCCCGGACCGTGACCGAGGACGCCTCCGGCGAGATCCAGGCGTCGGACCTCGAGGCGAAGCGGGTCAGGGTGGAGATGCCTTACCCCACCATCACCCTCGCGCTCGGGATGCGCTTCTAGCGGCCATGAACCCCCGGAGGACGAGAGGGGCGGCGACCCTCATCACCCTCCTGGTGGCCGGCTGCGCCACCACGGGCGGGGGCGTGGGCACCCGCAGCGGAGACTCCGAGACCCTGCCCGAGGTCGTCCGCCGCGCGCTCCCGGCGGTGGTACTGATCGTCACCGAGCGCCCGGACGGCCAGCGAGGCTACGGCGCGGGGGTCTGGGTCGACACCGGGAGCAACCGGATCCTCACCGCGCGCCACGTGGTCCACGACGTCCTGCGGGTGCTGGTGATGCCTCACGGCGAGGGCCGGCAGAGCTACACCCCCATGGACGGCGGCCTGGATCGCTTCCTCTTCGAGAACGAGGGCGCGCTGCGCCCCGCCACGGTCCTGACCAGCGACGCCGTCACCGATCTCGCCCTGATCGAGGTCCGCGGGCCGGTCCTCTCCCACTGCACCCTGCAGCGGGCGGCGGCCTCCCCCCACGCCGGCGAGAAGGTGCTGGCCCTCGGCCACGCCCAGGAGACGGTCTGGTCCTTCACCTCCGGCGTGATCTCGGCCCTCCACGCCGAGGCCATCCAGCACGACGCGGCCCTCAACCCCGGCAGCTCCGGGGGGCCGCTGGTGAACGAGCGCGGCGAGTTCCTCGGGATCAACACCCTGCGGGTCGTGGGGAGCGCCGACGGGGTTGGCTTCGCCCGCCCCCTCGCCCTGGCCGAGGCCCTGCGCGACCACCCGGAGGACCCCGAGGACGCAGCGTCGGCGATCCCCTTCGTCGTCGACCTCGGCTCGGTCGAGTCGGCGGCCCGCACCTGCTTCCGCGCCCAGGAGCTGGGCTCGCCCGAGGTGAGCCACTGCTTCGACTGGGACCGCAAGCTGGAGGTCCTCCAGCGGGCGGTGGAGGGCATCGTGGTGCGCCTCGATCTCTCCCTGACCGCCGAGGCGGCGTTCCGGGCCGAGCTGGCCCGCATGGGCGACGCGGGCTGGTGGAAGACCCAGATCCAGGAGAACACCGTGCGCTGGATGCGGGGCGAGGCGGCCCCCAAGCCCCTCCACCACGCCGAACCTCCCGGGGTGCCCGAGGCCCGGAGGGCCGCCGAGGCGAGCTGGGCGTCGCTGGTGCGGGAGTACCGCATGGCGACCGAGCGGGAGACCGAGCGGCGCACCCGGGAGGCGGGGCTGAAGCTCTCCCTGCGCGAGAACGCCCAGATGCAGGAGATCCTCAAGAAGGGCCTGCGGGTCGAGGCGGTCGAGCACGACGGCGAGGACCACGCCTGGGTGCTCCTGCAGGGCCGCAACCTCGACGGCTCGTCCTACCGGCTGACCGAGTACTGGGGCCGGGAGCAGGGCCTCTGGAAGCAGCACCACCCCATCGCGAGCGAGCTGGTCCCGCGGCGGCCGGCGGGCTGGCCGCCGCCCTCCGACAGCGAGGAGGTCGCGATCCTCCAGCAGCAGATCCGCCTGCTGGTGATCATCGCGCCGGGCCTGATCAAGCCCATCAACCAGGCCCTGAAGGAGGCCACCCGGAGCGAGGGCTGATCAGCTCGGCGGGCAGAGCAGGACCCGGGCGTCCACCGCCACGGTGGGCGAGCCCTGCGGCGCGGTGAAGATCGGGTTGAGATCGACCTCCTGCACCTGACCGGCGAAGTCGGCGGCGAAGCGCCCGAAGCGCTCGATGATCTCGAGCAGCCGGGCCTCGTCCACCGGGGTCCGCCCGCGCGCGCCCCGCAGGATCTCGACGCCGGGGAGGTTGTCGACCAGCTCCCGCGCGTCCTGGTCGGTGAGCGGCGGCAGCTTGAAGCCCACCTGCCGCAGGATCTCGACGTAGATCCCGCCGAGCCCGAAGAGGATGACCGGGCCGAGGTTCGCGTCCTGCGCCATGCCCAGGATCACCTCGGTGCCGGTGCGCGCCATCGCCTGCACCCTCACGCTGCCCTCGGGGGCGCCCGCCTTCTCCAGCGCCCGGCGGATGCGGCGGAAGGCCTCCACCAGCTCGCCGGGGTCCCGCAGGTCCACCTCGACCCCGCCGATGTCGCTCTTGTGCACGACCCGGGGATCGTCGGCCTTGAGCACGACCGGGTAGGCGAGGCGGTCCGCCGCGGCCAGCGCCGCGTCCAGATCGGTGACGACCTCCGAGGCCGCGAAGGGGATGCCGTAGGCCTCGAGCAGCGCCTGCGACTCACCGAAGGTGAGCATGGTCCGGCCGTCGGCCCGGACCTTCGCGATCACCGCCTCCGCCGCGTCCTTCTTCACGCGGTAGCGCGGCAGCTTGCCCTCGGGGCGATCGAGCCAGCGGCGGTAGCGCACCATGGCGTCGAGGGCGCCGACGCAGGACTCGGGGAAGCGGTAGACGGGGATGCCGCCCTCCCGCAGGCGCTCCACCGCCGCCGCGGGATCGACGTCCTCCGACATGAAGCAGGCGAGGACCGGCTTCTCGGGGTGCTTCGCCCGCGCCGTGAGGATGCCCTCGGCCACGGCCATCGGCGCGGTGATCACCGGGGGCACGAAGAGCACGATGGCCGCGTCGACCTCGTCGTCGGCCAGGCAGGCGTCCACCGCCCGGCGGTAGTCCTCGGGAGTGGCGCTGGCGATCAGGTCCACCGGGTTCTGGAGGGCGGCGTAGGGGTTCACCTTTCCCGCGAGCTTCGCCTGGGTCTTCTCCGAGAGGGGGATCACCGTGAGGCCGGTGGTGTCGCAGGCGTCCGCCGCCATGATCCCGGGGCCGCCGGCGTTGGTGATGATCGCCACCCGCCCGCCGCGGGGCAGGGGCTGGCGGGAGAGGGCCTGGGCGACCTGGAAGAGGGACTCGACGCTGTGGCAGCGGATCACGCCGCACTCCGCGAAGAGCGCGTCCACCGCGCCGCCGCCCCCGGTGAGGCTGCCGGTGTGGCTGGCCGCGGCGCGCGCGCCGGCCACCGTGCTGCCCCCCTTCACCGCCAGGATCGGCTTCTTGCGCGCGACCCGCCGGGCGATCTGGGTGAAGCGCTCGGGGTTCCCGAAGCTCTCCAGGTACATGAGGATCACGTCGGTGTGCGGGTCCTCCGCCCAGTACTCGAGCAGGTCGTTGCCCGAGACGTCCATCTTGTTGCCCATCGAGGCGAACATCGAGATGCCGACGCCCATCTCGGGGGCGTAGGAGAGGATGGCGTCACCCAGGGCGCCGGACTGGCTCATGAAGGCGACGTTGCCAGAGCTCGGTCGGGCCCGGGCGAAGGAGGCGTTGAGGCGCACCTCGGGGTCGGTGTTGAGGATGCCCATGCAGTTGGGGCCGATGGCTCGCATCCCGTGCTTGCGCACGACCTCGCGGATCTGTGCCTCGAGGGCCAGGCCCTTCCCGCCGACCTCCTTGAAGCCGGCGGTGATGATCACGATGCCCTTCACGCCCTTCTTGCCGCACTCCTTCACGACCTCCAGGACCTGGGCGGCGGGCACGGCGATGATCACCAGGTCGACCGCCTCGGGCAGCTGCTTCACGCTGCGGAAGGCCGGCTGGCAGAGGACCACCCCGCCGCGGGGGTTCACCGCGTAGACCGGGCCGGCGAACTCCTCGCCCAGGAGGTTCTCCATCACCTTGCGGCCGATGGCGCCCTGCCGGGCGGTCGCGCCGACGAGAGCGACCGAGCGGGGGGCGAAGAGGGGCTGGAGGGTGCTGGCGGTCTTCGAGGTGCGGGATCGTGGGGTGGCCATGGTGCCCACAGCCTATTCAGAATCCCGCGGGAAGCCACTGGCCGGGGGCCCTCCACCTGCCCTAAGTTCACCTCACCATGAAGACGATCCTGCCCGCGCTCCTCCTTTCCTGCGTTTTCCTCACCGCCGGCTGCCCGGAGAAGGCCGCGCCGAAGGAGGCCTCGACCCCGCCCCCGGCCCCGATGGGCGAGGCGAAGCCCGCCGCCGAGCCCGCCGCCCCCGCCCCGGCGGCCGCGCGGGCAGCCCCGACCACGCCCGAGGAGGCCCTCCTCGCCGCCCGCGAGGCGACCAAGACCTTCGGCGGCGAGCTGAAGAAGGCCCTCTTCAAGGCGCTCGGGGAGGGGGGCCCCACCGCGGCCATCCCCGTCTGCAACGAGCAGGCGCCGGCCCTCGCCGAGAAGCTCTCCGCGGAGCAGAAGGTCCTCATCCGGCGGGTCACCGAGCGGCGCCGGAACGCGGCCAACGCCCCGGACGCCTGGGAGCAGAAGGTGCTCGAGGCCTTCGCCCGTCCCATCCCCCAGAGCGGGAAGGTCGAGGTGCAGGAGCACTGGGAGGTCGTCGAGGAGGGCGGGAAGAAGCAGCTGCGCTACGCCCGCTCGATCCTCGTGGGTGAGGGCTGCCTGAAGTGCCACGGCAAGGAGATCGCGCCGGAGGTGAAGACCGAGCTGGCGAAGCTCTACCCGGCCGACGCCGCCATCGGCTACGCCGCGGGCGAGCTGCGCGGGATCTTCAGCGCGACCGTCGACCTGCCCTGACGGTGGGGGCCGCGCTCTACTCGCTGGCCTTCTGGTCGGCCCTGGCCACCATCTGCCTCGTGATGTTCCCCGGGGCGGTGATCGTCTTCCTGCTGACCTACCCCTTCGACCGGCGGCGGAAGCTCCTCCACCTCTACTCCAGCTTCTGGGCGCAGCTCTTCTTCTACCTGCAGCCCCTCTGGAGGCTGCGGATCGCGGGCCGGGAGCACCTCCCCTGGGAGGGGCCGGCGGTGCTGGTGGCCAACCACCAGAGCCTGGGCGACATCGTGGTGCTCTTCGGCCTCTACCGGCCCTTCAAGTGGGTCTCGAAGGCGAGCGTCTTCAAGGTGCCGCTCATCGGCTGGAACATGGTCCTCAACGGCTACGTCCCCCTCGAGCGAGGCCGGGGCGAGAGCGTCCGCAAGATGATGGACGCCTGCCGGGCCTGGCTGGCCCGGGGCTTCCCGGTCTTCTTCTTCCCGGAGGGCACCCGCAGCCGCGACGGCCAGGTGCAGGAGTTCAAGGATGGGGCCTTCGCCCTCGCGGTGGAGACCGGCTGCCCGGTGATCCCCATCGCGGTCTCGGGCACCGCCGACATCCTCCCCAAGCACGGCTTCAAGCTGCAGATGCGCGCCGACTGCCGGGTGCGGGTGCTGCCGCCCCTCTCCCCCGCCGATCACGGGGGAGACCTCGAGGCCCTGAAGGCCGCCGCCCGCGAGGCCATCGTGGCGGCCAAGGCGGAGCTCGATCGGCGCTGAAGGAAGCGCGCGCGGCTACTTCTTGCGCTTCTTGTTCTTCCCCTTCTTGCCCCCGGCCCGCTGGCCGGACCCCTTCGTCCCGCCGGCCTCGGCCTTCTGCGCGCCGCCGCCCCTGGGCGGGGGCTCGACCGGCTCGGGGATGGGCTTCGGGGTCCCGCGCTGGGTGACCACCAGGATCGCCAGGCAGGCGAGGAAGAGGAGGATCGAGGAGTACTGACCGGCGGTGAGGCTGAAGTAGCGGGGATCGCCGCCCTCGGTCGCCGGGATCCGGTAGTAGTCCATCATGAAGCGGGCCGGCGCGTAGGCCATGGTGACCACCGAGGTCACCAGGCCCGGCTTCTTCTCCAGGGCCCGGAGCAGATAGACCAGCGGCAGCAGCACCAGGGCGGTGAGCATCAGCTCGTAGAGCCCGAGGTTGTGGCGGGCGATCCCGGAGTGGTCGACCATGGCCAGGGCCCAGTCGGAGACATGGCCGGGGTGGTCGTAGACCAGGGTGCAGCCGGCGCGGCCGAAGACCCAGCCCGGGATCAGGCCCTCGACCAGGGCGTCGGCGAAGACGATCCGCCGGCCGTCCGAGCGGCGCAGGAGGAAGATCCCCGCGAGGACCGCGACCGGGAAGAGCAGCTGGGCCAGGGTCAGGCTCAGGTAGGCCGTGAGGGCCGCCACCGTGGGCAGGGCCAGGGAGAGGTTGCGCTCCTGCTTGCTGGCCTCGGACCAGCCGGTGAAGAGCATCAGCCCGTAGAGCGCGCCGATGAAGCCGCCGAAGGAGCTCATCCCGGCCCAGAAGGCCAGCAGCTCGAGGGGTCCCCAGCTCTCGAAGAGGGGGCCGGGCACGTAGTATAGGCGCTCGACCCAGTGCGAGAAGAGGAAGGCCCCCACCAGCACGGCGAGCACGCCGCGCCGCGGCCAGTCCTCGCCCAGGCCCTTCTTCGCGCTACGCCAGAAGACGATCCGGGAACCCAGCAGCACCCCCGTGGCCACGAGCAGGCCGAAGGGCTGGATGGGCCCCAGGTCGGGGACAGGAATCGGTCCGATGACACCCATGGCGGCGCAAACTAGCCGATAGCGGAGTCCACTGCATCCCCGCGATCGGCCGAGGCTGCTCCTACTTCCCGGTGAGCGCGAAGGCGGCGCCCTGCGGATCCCGGCAGAGGCCGATCCGGCTCCCGCCCGGCACCGGCATCGGGCCGGCGACCTTCGTGCCGCCGTGCTTCTCCACCCGGGCGAGGGCCGCGTCGAGATCCCCGACCTTGATGTAGTAGAGGAAGCCGTGGCCCATGTCGGGCATCCCGGGGCCCCGCTGGTAGAAGCCGCCGAGCTGGTGCTCGCCGACCTGGTAGAGCCGGTAGATGCCCCCCGGGCCCATGTCCATGTCCTCGGCGACGGACCAGCCGAAGAGGCCCGCGTAGAAGTCGAAGGCGGAGGCGAGCTCGTCGGTGCCGTGCTCGTGCCAGCTGAAGTCCCCGTCGCGCGCCGGATCGGGGACGCTCATCTCGTCCTTCGCCGGCTTGAAGATCGAGAGCGTCCCGCCCCGGGGATCGGCCAGGGTGGCGAAGCGCCCCACCTCGGGGATGTCGGCGGCCGGCACCAGGCAGCGCCCGCCCAGGGACTCGGCCTTCGCCACCGAGGCGTCGATGTCATCGACCTGCACGAAGCCGATCCAGTGCGGTCCGGCCTCCTGCGCCTCGGGGGGCAGCTGCATGCAGCCCCCGACCGAGGTCCCGTCGACCTTCCACAGGGCGTAGGGCATCGGCGCGCCCTGGAAGGGCTCGACCTGCCAGCCGATCACCTCGCCGTAGAAGGCCTCGGCCGCCCCGGGATCGGTGGTCATCAGCTCGTACCAGACGAAGTAACCATCCAGCTTGGCCATCTTCTCGTCTCCCCTCGTGAAGGTGGAGCCCTGAGCCTAGCCCTCCGCGTCGTGCTCTGCCACCGACCGGGAGAGGATAGACTCGGCCCTCCATGATCCCCCGCCCTCCCCTCGCCCTCCTCGCCTGCGCTTCGCTGCTCCTCGCCGGCGCCGCCGGCTGCAAGGCGCGGGCGGGCGGGAGGCCGGACGGCGGCGCCCCCGGCGACGGGGGTAACGACGGTGGCTCACCCCCCGCGCGCTGCGAGCAGTGGGGGGCCCCCGCGCTGCTGGGCACCCTCGACGTCTCGGCCGGGCTGGCCGAGCTCTCGGGCCTGGCGGTCAGCGCCACCGACCCCGACCTGCTCTGGGTCCACAACGACTCGGGCGACGCGGCGCAGCTCTACGCCCTCTCCCGCTCCGGCGCCCTGCGGGCGACCTTCCTCCTCGAGGGCGTCGTCGCCACCGACTGGGAGGATCTCGCCCGCGGCCCCTGCCCCCCGGGGCTCCCCGCGGGGGACTGCCTCTTCGTCGGCGACATCGGCGACAACCTCGCCGCCCGCGCCTCGCTAGAGCTCCACGTCCTGCCCGAGCCGGTCGTCACCGCGGGAGGCGATCCGCGCAGCCCCCGCCCGCTCACCGCCACCAGCCTGACCCTGAGCTACGGGGACGGCGCCCGGGACGCCGAGGCCCTCTTCGTCGAGGGGGGCCGCCCCTTCCTCGTGACCAAGGGCCGGGAGGGACCTCCGGCCGTCTACGCGGTGGAGGGCGAGCTCCTGGACGGCGCCTCCCGCACCCTGCGCCGCCTCTTCACCTTCGCCGACGACGATCTCGAGCCCGCCAGCCCCTGGGTGACCGCGGCGGATCTCCACGCCGCGAGCAGCCGCCTCCTCCTGCGCGGCTACGACTCGCTCCACGAGCTGGACCTGGGCGGGGCGCTCTCGGCCGCGACCCTGGGGAGCGCCGCCATCCGCCCGGTGCCCGCGGCCACCGAGCCCCAGGGGGAGGCCGTCGCCTGGGAGCCCGGCGGGGAGGGCTACCTCACCCTGAGCGAGCAGGTGGGCGAGCTCCACCGCGTCGCCTGCGCCGACTGATCCTTCAGGGATCGCGGAGCATCCGCACCGCCCAGGCGCCGAGGCCGAGGAGCAGCAGGCCGATGCCGATCCCCAGGGGGACGCGCCAGCGCTCACTCCAGGGGCCCGGGGCGGCCTCGTCCGGCCGGTGCTCGGGGTTCGCGAGGAGGGGGCCGGCCTCGAGCTCGGGCAGCGCCTGGAGGCCCTGGCGGGCGAGGACCGCCGAGAGATCGTAGCTGGGCGCCCGCGCCTCGACGTGGCCGAGGTAGAGGTGGACCGGGCCCGCCTCCCGGGCGCGGAAGACGATCTCCCGCACCCGCGCCTCACCCTCGACGCCGGTGACCGTGAGGGGCGGATCGTCACCGTCGGTGAAGATCAGGCGCAGGTGCCGGGCGTGGGTGCGCACCCGCAGGGTGAGGTGCTCGTCGCGCCCGTCCCTCCCCCCGGCGCGATAGACCAGGCCGCTGCCCAGCGGATACCAGCGCTGTCCGGTGTCGCTGGCCTCCACCCGCACCCGGCGCTCGAAGGCGGGGTCGGTGATCTCCAGGTGGAGGGCCTGGATCGGCCAGCCAGCCTCGCCCAGGTCCAGGCGCACCCAGCTCTCGTCGTGACCGTTCGCGGCCCGGCCGGTCTCCGCGATGGGCAGGGGCAGGCGCCGGGTCGGCGGCAGGGCCTCCTGCGGGCGGAAGCGGACCGTGCCCCCCTGGATGGGCAGGTAGGGCTGGCCGAAGGGGGCGAAGACCGTCACCCGCAGGTAGCGGGAGGCGGAGCGCGGATAGCCGAGCTCGGTGCGGTCCACCCGGTGCGTGCCGTGAGCGCTGCGCACGACGACCCCGCCGCCGAGGGTCGCCCAGGCCTCCCGGTCGTCGGAGACCTCGATGCGGGCGCGGCGCAGGAAGTCGTCGCCGGCGATCTCGAGGTGCAGCTCGTTGTGGCGCAGCTCGCCCTCGCCGAGATCGAAGGTGACGCGGCTGCTGCCGTCGGGGAGCTGCACCGGATCGAGGACCTCGAGCTGCAGCTCGTTCGAGGGGCGGCCCTGCGGCCGATCCCGCAGCACCCAGGGCAGCTCCCGGCCCGCCGCGTCGGCGAGGCGCAGGTCGGGCAGCTCCGGCCCCCGCTCGCTGGCCCGGTAGAGCTCGGGGGTGGCGGCCAGGGCCTGCAGCCCCGGCGCGGCGACCTCGACCGTGGCCCGGTGGAGGTAGGGCCGCGGGTCGAGGCGCTCGCCCTGGGCCTGGGCCCGGGCGGCGCCGGGCAGCAGCAGACCGAGGAGGAGGGCCGCGGCGCCCACCTTGAAGTAGCCCACCAGCCGCTTGCCGAAGCGCGCGTAGAGGAAGCCGGCCCCCAGGAGGAGGAAGCCCACGGAGACCAGGATCACCACCTGGTAGAGGCGCGGCAGGGACCAGATGTCCCAGAGCCCGAGCTTCGCGAGGGTCACGCCGAGGGTGACCAGGCCCAGCCAGCGCGCGAGCACGCTGCGCAGGCTGAAGCCCAGGGTGAGCACCGCCGCGCCGAAGACGCCGAAGGTCAGGGTGACGGCCATCGCGCGCAGGTTCTCCTGGCTGGCGAGGGCCTGATGGTACTCGCCCCAGAAGTCCTGGAACTCGGTCGCCGAGCCCACCGAGAGCCCCAGCTCCGGGTAGGTCGTGACCAGCTCCCGCACGTCGATCACGAAGAGGGTGAGCAGGAGCAGGTAGGCCAGCGTGCCGAAGACCGCGGCGACGATCTGCGCGCCCTTCAGGTCCGCGGCCCGATCGAGGAAGCGCCCCGAGACGAGGAAGGCCGCCGCGACCCCGAAGAGGGCCAGCGCCCGCGCGTTCCAGAAGGGCGTGGCGTGGAGCGCGCCCTCCGCGCCCTTCGACCAGAGGTAGGCGTCGCGGGCCTGCTCGATCACCCAGAGGTCGATCGTGAGCACCCGCATCAGGACCAGGGCGAAGAGGCCCACCGCCGCCCACATCCAGGCCGCCCTCCCCTCCCGGGCCGCGATCACCGCGGTGGCCGCGGCCATGATCGTCCAGGAGAGGGTGAGGGTGACGCCGGCGAAGGCGAGCCCCACGGCGAGGGTGAGCAGGGAGAGGCCGCCGCCGAGGAGCACCGTCACCGGCGTGCGCGCCGAGGGGTGGCGCTGCAGGGCCAGCACCCCCACCGCGAAGAGGGCGAGGCCCGCCCCGGCCGAGCAGAGCGCCGAGAAGCCGCTCGCCTCGAAGCCCACGTGGATCAGCACGACGCCGACGAAGCCGACCGGGCCGCCGAGCCCGGCCAGGGTCAGGGCGATGGGCGTCTCGCTCCCCTCGCGCAGGAGCCGCCGCGCGGCGACGCCCAGGTAGGTCAGGCCCCAGAGCCCGGCGAGGAGGAGGAAGACCAGGTTGCGATCGAGGAGCTCGCCGGCCTCGTCGTAGCGACCCTGGGGCGCCACCACGGCCAGCGCGAGGATGGTCAACACCACGCCGAGGGCGGCGATCCAGGGCTTGTCGGTGAGCATGCCCAGCGCCGCGAAGCCCGCCGAGAGCAGGAGCATGGTCAGCGCCAGGAGCTCGACGTGGTCGGGGATCAACCAGACCGAGGCCAGGATCACGCCCAGCACCAGGGTCGTGGCCAGCAGGCCCGCCGAGAGGAGCGAGGACTGCTCCTTGCCCCGCGGGAGGCCGTTGCGCAGGAACAGGGCCGCGTAGATCGAGAGCCAGGCGGCCACCGCGATCAGCGAGGGCACCGGCGCCTCCCGGGCCGGCTCGCTGCCCACCAGCAGCACCAGGAAGGAGAGGAGGAGCGGCAGGGCGAGCAGGGGCGTCTGCTGCTCGTCGCGCAGGAGCAGGCCCGCCGCCACCGCGCAGGTGATCATCGCCAGGGCCAGCACCACCGGCGAGTCGTGCAGCAGCGCGCCGAAGGCCACCGGCGCGAAGGCGAGCACGAAGGCCAGCACCCCGTTGGGGGAGACCTTGCTCCACTCGCTCGCCCGCGCCCGCAGCCCCGAGTAGACCCACAGCGCCGAGAAGAGCACCACCGCCGTCAGCGGCACCGCCCGGGCGGAGAGGGCGAAGTAGGCCCCGGCGCTGTCGTCGATCAGGTTGCCGGAGAGGGCGTCGGCCCAGGGCGCGGTGACGTCGAAGAACTTCGCGTACCAGCCGATGCCGATGACCACCACGCCGGCCTTCGGCAGCCAGACGCCCACGATCGAGCGCAGCCGGTGCGCCACCCAGAGCACCCCGGCGGTCACCAGCAGCAGGTAGGCGAAGAGCTCCAGCGGCCGGTCCTTCCCGGTGGAGAGGAGGATCGGGTTGGCCAGCGCGGCCAGGAGCCCCATCACCAGGATCAGCTGCGAGCGGTGCCGCAGGGCCAGCGCCCCGGCCAGGAGCGCCACCACCACCAGCGCCAGGAAGGTCAGGGGCATCGGCAGCAGGCCGTAGAAGCCGTAGGCCGCGAAGGTCGCCACGTAGAGCAGGGAGAGCCCCACCCCCAGCAGGCCGGTGAAGTAGGCCAGGTGCAGGCGCGGCTTCATCCACTCGGCGAAGGCCAGCAGGCCCGCGCCGATGCCCATGCCGATGGCCACCCGGCCCCAGGGACCGATCCACTCGTTCTCGACCGCCAGCTTGAAGCCCCAGGCCGCGCCGAGCACCAGCAGCCCCGCGCCGATCCGCGTCAACCAGACCAGCGCGATCTTCTCCTCGAGGGAGGTCTTCGGAGCCTCGGGCGCCTCGTCGGCGACCGCCTCACTCGCCGCCAGTGGAGGCACGCTCTCCTCCTCGACATCCTCGCGCACGCGCACGCGCTCGCGCACGCGCTCGGCCTCTCCCTCGTCACCACCGGAGACCTCAGGCACCGCGCCCTCAGCCTCCGCCTCAGCCTCAGCGGCCTCTCCTTCGTCCTCCCCGGAGAACCCGTGCGCGTGCGCGTGCTCGTGCGCGTGCGCGGCCTCTTCCCCATCGGCTGGCAGGTCGGCGCCCGCTTCCTCCTCTCGGGCCGGCTCCTTCTCCTCCTGCTGCAGCCGATACTCCGCCGCCTGCTCCCGCGCCCGACGCTCCGCCCTCACCGGCACCGCCGCCACCGGAACGCCGCCGGCCGCCGACGGCGCGAGGCCGCCGCGGAGGGCGAGGGCCAGCTCCTTCTCCATCTTCTCGAGCCGCCGACGCAGCCCTCCCATCTTGATGATGGCGATCAGCCCGAGGATGTTGCCTGCCAGCCAGATGGCCAGGAAGAGCAGGACGGCCAGGACGATGAGGGTCTCTTCCATCGGATGGATCTCTCCCGTCGAAGGGGGGGGAAGGAGGCACCCTCTCCCGGAGCAAGGCGGGTGCCAAGGGGGACGGATCGACGAATCTCGCCCGAATTCGCCGGTTCCGAGGGGAGACGGGCGGGCAGGCCTTTACGCACTGCGTCGTGAGAGCGCGTACCGGGGTTCGCAGGGACGACGTCCCCGTCTCGACTTCAACCCCCGCGCACGGGCACGCGCTCGCGCAACGGTTCTCCCGGGTGCCCGGCGCACTTTCGAGGAGTACGGGTCACCGGCACGGCTCACGGCTCACGGCTCACGGCTCATTGAGGTCTCGGTCGGGCCGGGGGTCTGAAGAGGGAGCCCGGTTCACATCAAGGGCTCGCCGGAAACCTCGATGAGCCGTGAGCCGTTTGCCGTGTCGGATCAACGTTGGTCTTGAAGGTGGGCTCGGGGTTCCCGGGCTCGCTCGACTCGAGCCCAGGGAGAAGCCGAGAGCGTGCGCGTGCGCGTCGGCGGCTAACGCCGCCGCACCACCAGGGCGAGCCCCAGCACCATCAGAGCGAGAGCCATTCCGCTCTCACCCTTCCCCGGCGCCGAGCACCCACACCCATCGGCCGCCGGACCATTGTCCTCCGGCGCCACGACCTCGATCAGGGCGAAGTCCTCGTCGGTCGCGCCCTGATCGTCGGTGACGGTCAGCTTCACGAGGTAGCTGCCCGCGGTGGCGTAGGTCTTGGTCACGGCCGCCCCGCTCTCGGTGGTGCCGTCGCCCAGCTCCCAGGCGTAGGAGACGATCGTCCCGTCGGGGTCGCTCGAGTCGGAGCCGTCGAGCAGGACGGGGCTGCCCAGATCCACCCGCTGGGTCCCGCCCGCGTCGGCGACCGGCGGCTGGTTGCTGCTGCCGCCCACGGTGATCACGTGGACGTCCTGGCCGATGGCGCCACCGTCGTCGGTGACCGTGAGGCGCACGAGGTAGGCGCCCGCGGCGGTGAAGGCATGGGAGGCCTGGGCGCCGGTGCCGGTCGCGCCGTCGCCGAAGTCCCAGGCGTAGGCCACGATGGTGCCGTCGCTGTCGGCCGAGGCGCTGCCGTCGAAGACGACGCTCTCGCCGATGCCGGCGGTGCCCGGCGCGGTGATGCCGGCGGTCGGCGGGGTGTTCCCCGGAGCGCTCACGGTGGCCAGGGTGGTGTCGGTGGCGGTCGCGCCGTCGTCGTCGGTGACGGTGAGCGTGACCAGGTAGCTGCCGGCGGCCGAGTAGGTGTGGGTGGGGCCGACGCCCGTCGCCGTGTTGCCGTCGCCGAGATCCCAGCTGTAGCTGGCGATGCTGCCGTCCGCGTCCGAGGAGCCGCTGCCATCGAAGGTGATGGCCGAGCCGAGCTCGGCGGCGTAGGAGGCCCCCGCGTCGGCGGTGGGCGGGAGGTTGCTGGCGCCCCCGCCGATGACCACCGCGGTGGTGTCGGTGCCGGTCAGGCCGCGGTCGTCGGTGACGGTGAGGGTGACCGTGTAGACGCCGTTGCTGCCGTAGGTGTGGCTCACGGTCGGGCCGCTGCCCGCCGGGGCGCCGTCGCCGAAGTCCCAGGCGTAGCCGACGATCGTGCCGTCGGGGTCGCTCGAGCCGGTGCCGTCGAAGTTCACCACCTCGCCCACGGCGGCGAAGAGGTCGACGCCGGCGTCGGCCACCGGGGCCAGGTTGTCGGCCACGGTGATGGTGGCGGTGTCGGTGCCGGTGGCGGCCTGATCGTCGGTCACGGTGAGGGTCACGGTGTAGGTGCCGAGGGAGGCGAAGGTGTGGGTCGCCTGCTCGGTGCTGGCGCTGCCGCCGTCCCCGAAGTCCCACGCCCAGGAGACGATGGAGCCGTCGGGATCGTTCGAGGCCCGGCCGTCGAAGCTGACGGCGGTGCCGGGGAGGATCGTCAGGTCGGGCCCCGCCACCGCCATCGGGGCGATGTTCTGGTGCCACTCGTAGGCGCCGATGTCGGTGGTCGGCGTGCCGTTCACGTCACCGTCGTAGGGGCGGACCGTCCCGTCGGCGTCCTCGAGGGGCGCGTCGAGGTCGTTGCCCACGTCGATGGCCGGGGAGGAGCCGTTGAGGCGGTAGTTGAAGGTGACCCCCATCGGGAGCCACTCGTAGCCGGAGATGTCGAAGCCGGCGCCCGAGGCCGCGCCCGAGCCATCCGTCGTGTAGCGGGCCTGGATCAGGGTGCCCGGGACGGCCGTGGTCGTGGCCGGCATCGAGGGGCTGCCGGTGAAGGACTGCACCTGCCCCCCCTGGCCGTTGAGGATCCGCAGGAAGTCGTAGTTCGTCTCGGAGCGGAAGTAGGTGACGATGAGCCGCATCTGCGAGGCGCCGAACTTCTGGAAGGTCCAGGTGTTGCTGTAGTTGTTCGCCGAGGTCCGCAGGGAGACCGGATCGGCCACGAAGAGCCAGGTGCTCCCCGGGTCCGGGGCCACCGGGGCCACGTAGAGGGGGTTCACCGAGATCGAGTTCGTCCCGGCGCTGGCGTTCACGTAGTTGGCGCCGTTGTTCCAGACGTCGTTGGTGTCGAGGGCCGGGGCGGTGGCGCCGGTCACGTAGATCCCCGCCTCACCATGGTTGGTGATCAGGTTGTTGCGCACGATCGCCTGGGAGGTCTGGGTGACGCTCGACGCGAGGATGCCGATGCCGCTGGTCGTGCCCAGCGGGTTCTGGAAGTCGGGCACGTTGCGGTCGATGGTGTTGTTGATGATCCGGATGACGGCGGCGCCGGTCTGGTCGAACCAGAACCCCCGGGAGAGGTTGGCCACCACCACGTTGTTGAAGGCGTCGAGGCCGCCACCCGAGAGCACCCGCACGCCCACGTCGTTGAGGTAGATCCGGCTGCGCCGCAGGGTGACGTTCACGCGGTCGTGGATCTCGACCCCCGCGTCGCCCGAGCCCCAGAGCACCAGGTCGGTGAGGACCGCCGTGGCGCCGGTGGAGCCGTCGTCCTCCAGCCGCAGGGCGCTCAGGGTGGCGTGCTTCACGGTCACCCGATCCAGGACCGGACCGGGGGAGGCCTGCCAGAGCAGGCCGATCCCGCAGAACTCGAAGAAGAGATCCGAGAGCACCGGCCGGTTGCTGGTGCGCATCCAGAGGCCCAGCTCGGCGTCGCTGATCTCGGCGTTCGTGATCGAGGAGGCCCCGGCGCCGGTGTCGAGGGTGATGCCGTACCAGCTGCCGGCCCCCTGGCTCGCGCCCTGGAAGCGGATCGGGCTGGCCGCGCTGCCGTCGGCCACCAGGGTGCCGCGGACGATCAGCTCGACCCGGGCGGCGTCGGTGCCGCCGCCGAGGGCGTCGGAGGCCGCGCCCTGCACGACCACGCCCGGCTCGATGGTGAGGGTCGCCTGGGGCGCCACCGTCACGTCACCGGTGAGGACGTAGGGCGAGCCCGCCAGGTCCCAGCGGGTGTTCACGTTGAGGTTGCCGATGACATCCGTCGCCGAGGCCGAGGCCGGCAGGAGGATGGCGGCGAGCAGGGCGAGCGCGATCTTGCGGGCCATGGGAGTTCCCTCCGGAGAAGTGGAGGCGGGACTCTGCCACAGCGGCTGAGGGCCATCCAGTGACCCGGATCACCGATCGTTCAGCTCGGTCGACACCAGCGGAGACTGCGCGGGGTAGCTCCCCGGCCCCCCGTCCTGCAGCGCCTGATCGTCCGCCGGCGGCGGCGCGAGGAGGAAGGCGTACTTGGTGAAGGTCTCGAAGGCGGGCAGGCAGGAGACCAGCACCCCGGCCCGGCCGTGGCGCCAGGCGCCGGTGGTCAGCCAGGTCTTGAGGAAGCGGTAGAGCGAGGCGGCGAAGAGGCGCAGCACCCCCGGCTGCTTGCCGCGCGCCCGCCCCTGCGCCGCCAGGATGATGCTGCGGTTGATCGACTTGCGCAGGGCCTCGGGCAGGGAGGGCAGCGGGATGTGCTCCATCCACCCCTCCCCGCGGCCGCCGAGGCGCCGCAGGTCGAGGCCCGCCTCGTCGAGGGGCGAGTGCGGGCTGTCGGTGTCGATCCAGCGGCACTTCTCCCGGCGCACGAGGCGAGGCCGCCAGGACCAGACGTGCCCCTCCATCCCTCGCGGGTAGGGCATCCGGTGGCAGAGCTCGAAGCCGTCCGGCGCGTCGGGCCGGGCGATGGCCTCGCGGATCCGCGTCGCCAGCTCGGGGGTGATGGTCTCGTCGGCGTCGATGGTCAGCACCCAGCGGCCGCAGGAGAGGTCGCGGGCCAGGGCTCGCTGGGCGGCGAAGGTGGTGTGGGCGTGCTGCCGGGCCTTCACCGGCAGGCGCTGGAGCAGCTCCCAGGTGCCGTCGGTGGACATGTCGTCCACCACCACGATCTCGTCGCAGAAGGCGAGGCTCTCGACGCAGCGCTCGATGAGCTCCACGCCGTTGAAGACCATGATGGCCGCCGAGAGCTCGACCGGCTCGCTCATCCCAGGAGCGCCTCCACCCAGCTCTCCACGGCCCGCTCGGGGGCGAAGGGAGAGGCCATCAGCGAGGGGCGGGCGTTCTTGGCGAGGGTGGCGAGCATCTCGGGGTCCGCGGCGAGCTGCCTCACCTTCTCGCCCATCGCCTCCAGGCTGGCAACGAGGAAGCCGTTGACGCCCTCCTCGATCACCTCGGGCATCACGCCGACGGGGGTGGTGATCACCGGCACCCCGCAGGCCAGCGCCTCGAGGGGCGGCATGGGGTTGCCCTCGTTCTCGGAGGTGCACAGGAGCAGATCGAGGCCGGCGTAGTAGCGGGGCATGGCCTCGTTGGGCACGAAGCGCCCGAGCTGCCGCCGCTTGGTGGCGAGGCGCCAGCGCAGCTGCCCCAGGGTGGGATCGGCTCGCAGCGCGCGCACCCACTCCACCCGCTTGGCCGCCTTCTTCGCGTCCCCGCACCAGCCGACCCGCAGCCCGCCGCGGCCGCGGTCACCCCAGCGCTCCTTCAGGGTCGGCGCGAGGGGAGGCGCCCCCGGGGCGAAGCGCTCGGTGTCGACGAACTGGTGGAGGCGCCGCACGGAGGTCCCCTCCCCCACCAGCGCCTCGACCCGGCGCAGGTAGGGCTCGTTGATCACCGCCAGGCGCTCCAGGCGCTCGAGCACCGCCGCGACGAAGGCGGGATCCGACCCACCACCCTCACCCCAGTAGGCCTCGGAGACGACCGCCGAACGGCGCACCGGCAGGCCGGCCTCGAGGAGGTGCCGGGCGATACCGACGCACAAGGGGACGAGCTCCGTCTGCTCGCAGGGGGGCCGCCTCACGACCTCCTTCCAGGGGGCCGAGGAGACGATCCAGCCCCGCGCCCGCAGGGCGCCCTCGAGGAAGGCCGCGTGCTGGCCCAGCACCCAGTAGGCGCGGTCGTAGACCAGGAGGATGTCGCGCGGCCCGGACAAGGGTCTGCTTTTAGAAGGGGATGACGAGGGCGCCGCCGCCCCCGGAGACCGAGAGCCGCGCCGAGTAGGGATCGTGGAGGAGGAGGTAGAGGCCGGCGCCCAGGAGGGCCCCGCCCACCCCGAGGGCCGCGTTGCCGCCCCAGATCCGCTGGCGGGCCGCCGCGCCCATCGAGTCGAGGGTGGCCTGGTCGACCGAGCGCGGATCGACGGCGTCGTAGTCGGCCTTCCGCTTCCAGCCGTCGAGGGAGAGGATCGCGCCGCCGGCCAGCGCCGCCGCGCCGGCCAGACCCACCGAGAGGCCGGTCCAGCGCCGCCGCGAGGAGAGGCGGGAGAGCTCGTCGTAGGAGAGCATCGAGAGCTGCACCCGAGTCGTCTCGCCCGAGGTCAGGGTCACCGGCTGCTCGTGGGGCGGGTAGTCCACGTGCTCGACGCGCAGGGTGGCCTGCCCCGCGCCCCGGTGCGGCAGGGACTGCACCGGCATCTCGCCGACCATCACCTCGTCGAGGAAGATCCGCGCGCCGTTGATCTGGCCGGTGAGGTGGAGGCGCGCCGGAAGGGAGAGCAGGTCGGCCACAGCGGTCTTCACCGAGGCCAGCAGCTCGCCCTTCCCTCCGGCGACCCGGTAGCTCGAGCGGCTGATCACCTCGGCCTTGCGGGCGTCGAGGAGCGAGAGGCTGACGTAGAAGCCGTCACCGATGGCGGCCAGCGAGCCCGAGACGATGCGGTCGACGTCGAGGAGGTGACCGAGCTGGCTGATGCAGGCGTCGCCCTCGCAGCCCAGCATCTGCTTGCTGGCCTCGTAGCTCATCACCGAGCGCATCTCGTTGCCCGAGATGACCTGGTACTCGTCCTTCGCCCCCAGCTCCGAGGCCAGGGCGTCGGTGAAGGTGCGCACCGTCTGCTCCTCGACCCCCCGCGACTCGAAGTCGAGGATGGCCAGCCTCACCTTGCCCGCGGCCAGGGAGGGCAGAGGCAGGAGACACACCAGCACCAGCACGATCGAGAGCTTCCCCATGGCCCGCGATAGTAACCCAGCCCCGCCCTCGTGGTAGCCTCTCGCGACGCGAGCACAGCCCATGGTCCCCTACTACCCCACCCCCATCTTCGAGCTCGGCGGCCTGACGCTGGACGCCTGGCAGATCCTGGTGGGCCTGGGGATCCTCGCCGGCTTCTTCCACTGCCGGCAGCGGGCCATCGACCGGCGCCTCTCGGTGAAGGTCACCGTCGACCTCAACCTCACGGCGGTGATCTCGGGCTTCCTGATGGCCCACGTGGTGCATCTGCTGGTCTACAACTGGGACAAGTTCGTCGCCGAGCCGCACCTGCTCCTGCCCTGGTACGGCGGCTACTCCTCCACCGGCGGCTTCCTGGGCGCGGCGATCGGCGTGCCGCTCCTGCTCAAGCTGCGCAAGGCGCCCCCCTGGGCCTACGCCGACAACCTCGCCCACGGCTTCGTGCTGGCCTGGTTCCTCGGCCGCACCGGCTGCTTCTTCGCCCACGATCACATCGGCCGCCTCTCCGACTTCCCCCTGGCGGTGGCCTTCCCGGAGGGCGCCCGCCACGACCTCGGGCTCTACGAGGCCCTCTTCGTCCTCACCCTCTTCGTGGCGATGAAGCTCCTCGACCGGCGCGAGCGCTTCCACGGCTTCTACGCCGGGCTCGCCATCGCCGCCTACGCCCCGGTGCGCTTCGGCCTCGACTTCCTGCGGGCCGAGGACCTCGAGTCCCTCGGCAAGCGCTCGGACATCCGCTTCCTGGGGCTGACCCCGGCGCAGTACGGCGCCATCGCCCTGCTTGGCCTCGGCGTCTGGATCCTCGTCCACCGCCGCGGCAAGGGCCGCGAGGACATCAGCGCCGAGATCCACCGCGACTTCCCCGAGGGCCTGCCGCCCGGGCTGCAGCAGGACCCGCCGGCGGAGGACTAGTCCTCCGGGACGATCAGGTCGCCGATCCCGAGGCCCTCGCCGAGGGTCTCGTGGATCTCCTCGATCACCTCGCCCGCCGCCGAGATCAGCAGGCTGGTCCGCTGCCGGAAGAGGAGGGACTCGTCGCCCTCCTCCGTGTAGACGGTGAACTCCGACTCGCGGTGCCGGGACCAGACGAAGATCAGGCGCGTCGCCTCTCCCTCGTCGAGGGGCTCCGCCTCGACGGACTGCAGCTCGTCGAGCTGCGACCAGAGCCGGGCGTGGTGGCCCGAGCCCCCCACCCCCTCCTCGGCCGGAGCCTCGCCCCCGATCCACTCTCGCACCCGACGCTCGGCGGTCTCACGGTCCATGAGACATTCCTACCTCAGATGGGGATCCCTCCCCGTGGTCAGCCGGGGGGTGGTCCCTAGGTTGAGGACAAGGCCGGGGGCCTCCGATTCCAAGGAGGTGACGTGATGATCGTCAGGGCTCTTCTGCTGGCGGCTGGACTCTCACTCTTCCTGCCGCCCCTCGCGGCGCACGCCCGCGACGGGACCTGCAAGTGCACGGCGCGCTGCGAGGCCGATCGGTGCCTGGGGGCGTGCAGCACCCTGGCCACCGAGGGCGCCTGCGCCTGCCAGCCGGGGTCGGCCGGGGGCGCCGCCGCCTGCGAGACCTCCACCCGCGACGGGCCCACCCTCCACCTGCGCCGCACGCGGGTGATCAAGGCGATGCCCGAGGCCCGGCAGGCCGAGCTCTGGGGCTGCCACCCCATCTCCCTCTCTCCCCAGCCCACCTGGGCCGTGGCGCGCTTCGCCCCCCACCTCGTGAACGACACCGGCCGCTTCGCCTCCGAGAGCGTGCAGGTGCTCGGCGCCTCCAGCCGTGAGCTGCTGGACCTCGGCGCCCTCTCCGGCAACTGCCGCTTCGAGGTCGTGGGCTGGCCCGAGTGGGAGGCCGGCACCTCACCGGCCCTCGCGGTGGTCGAGGCCGTCTTCTTCCCGGGCCGGGCCACCCGCTCCGTGGAGGCCTGGCCGGTGGTGGACCCCGGCTACCTGGGCAAGAAGGTCCTCCCCGGCGCCTTCACCGGCCCGGCGGTGCTGCGCTTCAAGACCGACGGCACCGTGCTGCGGGAGGTGCGCCTCGAGCTGGTGCCCGGCGAGAAGAAGAAGACCCACCTCTTCGTGCAGCGCCTCACCGAGGCGGTGACCCTGCGCCGGCCCTCGCCGAGGCCCGAGCCCGCCGAGGGCTTCCTGGTCGCCTGGCTCGAGCAGGGACGGCTGGTGCAGCTCGACGTGGGGGCGGTCTTCGTCCCCGATCCCTCGCCCACCGCCGCGGTGGGCCCCCTCCCCTAGAAGGAGGCGCCGACCATGCCTCGCTACGATGTCCTGAACGAGGCGATCATCCCGGCCGAACCTGCCGCCGTCTATCAGGCCATCCTGGCCGAGCTCCGCGGAGACACCCACTGGTGGATGCCCGACTGGGAGGCCCACCTCCTGCCCGACAGCCGCCCCATCGAGGAGCGCGGCGCCGTCATCGACATCACGGTCCACCACCTGGGCAACCCGCACTTCAAGGCCCGGGTGATGGAGGTGCGGGAGAACCAGCAGATCGACCTGACCTTCCCCGAGGGTGACTTCATCGGCTACGGCGAGTGGATCCTCCAGCCCGTCCCCGGCGGGACCCGCCTCAAGGTCCACTTCGTGGGCACCCCCCACCGCCGCCTCTCGGTCGCCTCCCTCTTCCTCGATCTGGGCCGCCACGAGTACCGGATGATGCAAGATGGCCTGGAGAACCTGGCCTCCTACCTCGGGCCCCGGCCCGTGAACGACGACGAGGCATCCTCATGAAGCGACAGACCCTCACGCGGATCGCCCTGGCGCTCGCGGCCGGCGCGGCCGTGGGCGTCTTCTTCGTGCTCACCGCCCCCGAGCCCTGCGAGCGGGCGGAGGGGCGCCTGCTCCTGGCCCTGCGCGCCGAGGCCTGGCCCCGGGTGGTGAAGCGGGCCGACCGGCTGGCGGCCTGCCGCCCCGCCGATCCCTTCGCCCCCTACGCCCGCGCCAATGCCCTCGCGCGCCTCGGCGAGGCGGAGGACGCCCTGACCTCCCTGCGCCTGGCCCTGGCCCTGGGCCACGACGACCCCGCCTGGCTGCAGACCGAGGAGGCCTTCGCGCCCTACCGCGAGGACCTGCGCTTCCTGGGTCTGGCCGAGGAGATGCAGCAGGCCCGGCGCAAGCGCCTCGAGACCCTCTACCGGCCGGGGCCCGCCCTCTCCGGGGTGCGGGTCCTCGAGGGCCGCCCCGAGGAGGGCCTCTGGTGGCGCCTCTACCTGCCCCCCCAGCCCGGCGACGAGCGCCTGCCCCTGCTGATCTGGATGCACCCCGCCGGCGGCTCGGAGAACCTCCGGATCGAGCCGATGGCCCCGCGCCTCCTCGAGGCTGGCTGGGCCCTCCTGGTGCCCACCGCCAAGGACTTCGGGGGCTGGACCGGCCACGACACCCGCCGGCTCTTCGCCCACAGCCTGGCCGCGGCCGGCGCCCACCCCGAGGTCGACACCCGCCGGCCGATCGTCTTCGGCTACAGCGCCGGCGGGCAGAAGGCCCTCGACCTCTGGCTGGAGGGCACCTACCCCCTGGGCGGCCTGGTGCTGATGGCCGCCTACCCCGTCGACTCCCTCGCCCTCCTCGAGGGGCGCTGGGAGGTCCCCGCGCCGCCCCCGGGCGAGGCCGGCCGCCTCCCCCTCTTCGCCCTGGTGGGGGGCGACGACCCCGGCGCCGCCTGGTGGTCGAAGGTCGCCGCGGCCTGGCAGTCCCGGCCGGGCAGCCTGGAGATCCACCGGGTGCCCGGGCAGGGCCACACCTGGGTGCTGGACGAGGAGCGGGAGGCGGCCCTCCTGCGCTGGCTCGAGCACCGGGCGGGCGAGCGCCGGGCGCAGCAGCCGGGCCAGCGCCCCGTCCCCGATCCCTTCGCCCCCAAGACCGCCGGGCTCTAGGGCGCGGCCCCTACTCGGGGACCACGACCTCCTGTCCCAGGAGCACCCCGCCCTCGCGGTCGACGACCGTCATCCGGTAGGTGCCGGGGGCGGTCCCCTCGGCGAACCAGCGGGCCTGCCAGTGGTGGAAGTCCTTCTTCCGCTTCCGCTTCGGATCGTGGAGCTCGTGGCCCTTCAGCTCCCGGGCCCCGGGCAGGGTCTGCTCCGGGGAGCGGCGCCCGAGGTAGGTCAGCTCCAGGCGCGACGAGCGGTCGTCGACCGGCCGACCCAGGGCGTCGGTGAGGGGCTGGCAGTTCCCGGCGTCGTCACACTGATCGACCCGCAGCAGCACCGGCAGGGGGTCGGCCACTCCGTCGCCGTCGGCGTCGGGGTGCAGGGTCGAGGGCGAGCGCCCCCGCCAGACCAGCTCGAAGCCGCCGCCCCCGGGGAGGGGCCGGGACCAGAGGACCTTGGCGTCGCGGGCGGGCAGGTCCAGGGGGTCGGGGAGCCGGCGCCGCTCACCCGGCAGGCGGAAGGCGGTCTCGGGCTCGGCCAGGTCGACGGCCCTGTCGTCCGACCAGGGCGCCCGGGCCGCGAGCTTCGAGAGCCGCGCCCAGAGGAAGGCCAGGGTCTCGGGTCCCCAGAGGTTCGAGGCGCCCTGATAGTACTGCCAGCGGTACTCCCTCCAGGTGGTGATGTATTGCATGTAACCGTTGGCGTAACCTACTACCCGCACACGCTTTTCCAGCTGCGCTTCCAGCTCTGCCTGAAGGGTCAAACCGGCGGTCGTGGAGAGCTCGGCGGGCACCGCCACCAGGGCCCGGTCGCCGATGCGCACCACCTGGAGGGGCGCGCTCTCGGGGAAGCCGTGGTGGGCGAAGGTGACCTTCTGGAAGGTCGTCTGGAAGGAGAGGCGGGGGCGGTGGCAGCGGTCGCGGCGCTTCGGCTTGCGCACCCCGTCCCGGAAGAGGGGGCTGGCGTAGTAGAAGGCCGTCCGCCCGTCCTCGGCTCCGCCGGCGGTGGCGTTGCCCAGCTCGGCGTCCTTGCAGAGGGCCGCCCCGGGGCGCGCCCCCTGCTGGGCGATGCGCGGCGGCACCGCGCCCGGGGTCTCGGGGTCGAGCACCGGCGCCCGCGAGAGCCGGTAGATGCCGAAGGCCCGGGCGAGCTCGAAGCCCTCCTGGGGCGTCACCTCCCGGGTCGCGGCCTGGACCAGGGTCTGGCCGATCAGGCCGCCGATGCGCCGGGCCTCGTCCCAGGTCTGGCGGTGGTAGTTGCCGATGACGTCGGCCCCGGCCCCGTTCGCCAGGGCCACCACCACCGTCGGGTCCGGGTAGACCTTCTTCGACTGGTTGAGCACCCCCTCGGCGTGCTCGGTGGCCACCCCGTAGGCGTCGGCGTGGAAGAGGGTGTTGAGGTTCTCCACCACCGTCGGGTGCATGGCGATGGTGGCGTGGAGGGCGATCAGCTTCCAGGCCGCCCCCTCCTTGCGCTCGACCTTCAGCACCGTCATCGAGCGGTCGACCTCGGCCTCGGGGTCCGGGCGCACCTGCGGCTTGCCGCAGGTCGTGGCCCCGCCCGCCATCGGATCGCCGTTGTCGCAGTGGGGCTCGAGGCTGGAGTTGCGCACCGTGCCCGGGGGCAGCTCGGCGTCCACCCAGCTCAAGCGCGCCTCGCCGCCGGTCCGCGCCCGGTCCCGGGCGAGCACCACCACGTCGGCGATGCGGTCGGTGAGCAGGCGCACCATGCGGGGGTCGCGGCCGGGCCGCGCGCTGGAGAGGGGCCCCGAGTAGCTCTCCGAGCCGAAGTAGTGGGCCGGCCCGGCGTGGGTGTGGGTGGCCGAGAGCAGGATCCGGTCCATGCCCAGGCCGATCCGCCGCTGGAGCTCGGCGGCGACCTCGTGGTGCAGGAGCAGGGAGATGGACTGGAGGTCACAGACCACCAGGGCCAGGGCCTCGCCCCGGAGGTCCTCGAGGTAGACGGCCCGGCAGTGGAGGCGGCCGCGGTGCCCGCGGGCCCGGGGGCTGTTGGGCCCGTGGCCGAAGAGCGAGCCCCCCAGGGGCGGCGTGATGTCGATCTTGGCGGCGCCGGCCAGGGTGTGGGTGCCGCTGCCGGAGGGCGGGATCGAGAGGGCGACCGGGATGCGCTTCGGACCACAGCCCCCCACGAGGAGGAGCGCCCCGAGCAGGACGATGAGCTGGACCTTCCCCATGGGGGGAGAGGTTACCCGAAAGCGCGGCCCTGCACCGACTTCTGGCCGGAGGTATGCTGTCGCGATGAGCTGGCTCCGGGGTGGATTCGTCGCTGTCGTGCTGGGCCTCGCGCTGGGGGCGCCCTCCCCCTCGCGGGCGGAGGAGGACGTCCGCTACGCCGTCCTCGACGTGCAGGGGCTCGGCAGCGTCGAGACCAGCCAGGTCGAGGGCCTCTCGGGCCTCCTGGCCTCGGAGATCGACCGGCGCCCGGGCTGCGCCGTGATCCGCAGCGCCGAGATCCGCACCATGCTGGGCTTCGAGGCCCAGAAGCAGCTGCTGGGCTGCGACGACGGCTCCTGCCTGGCCGAGCTGGGCGGCGCCCTCGGGGTGCCCTACCTCGTGCAGAGCGAGGTCACCGAGGTGGGCGGCACCTACCTCATCACCCTCGTGCTCCTGGACGTCGAGGCCTCCGAGGCCGCGCGCCGGGTCACCCGCGAGGCCGGCGGCGAGAGGGAGCTGGTCTCCGCCCTGCGCAGCGCGGTGGCCGAGCTGATGGACGGCCCGGCCGGCGCCGCGGCCTCGAACGGCTCGGGCAGCGAGGGCTTCGCCGAGCCGCGCCGGGGCGGCGGCGGCCGCACCCTCAAGTGGATCGGCCTGGGCCTGGGCGGCGCCACCGCCATCGCCGGGGGCGTGATCTACGGCGGCGCCCTGGGCACCTACTACAAGGCCAAGAGCGACCCCCTCGCGGTGACCCGCGCCCAGCGCGACGCCGCCGAGTCGCGCTACCCCCTGGGCCTGGGCCTGCTGGGCGGCGGGGCGGCGCTGGCGATCGGGGCGCTGCTCCTCCCCTCGGGTGGCCCCGCCCACGCGCCGGCGCTGACCCTGGCGCCCTTCGGGGACGGGGTCTACGTGAGCCTGACCCTGCCGCTCGGCGGCGCGGAGGACGCACGATGAAGCGGCTCGCCCTCCCCCTCTTCGCGATCCTCGGCCTCGGCCTGCTGCTGGTGGCCGGCGCCTGCCCCGAGTTCGGCGACGACTACCCCTGCGCCGAGAGCAGCGAGTGCATCAACGGCAAGGTCTGCGGCAGCGGCGGCCTCTGCGTCGATCCCGGCGGGGACGACGGCGGCCTCCCCGACGCGGGCGACGACGGCGGGGTGCCCGACGGCAACCTCCCGGACGGCGGCGACGACGGCGGGACGCCCGACGCCGCCAGCGACGGCGGCGATGACGGCGGGACCCCCGACGCCGCCAGCGACGGCGGCGACGACGGCGGCACCCCTGACGGCAGCAGCGACGGCGGCACCGGCCCCACCGACTGCACCGCGACCTACTGCCCGATGCCCGACTCGCCCACCGAGTGGTGCTCGAACGGCTCGGCCGCCGTGGCCTGCGCCGACGCCCTGACCGGGACCTTCGCCCCGCAGGACGGGCACCACCGGAGTCTCATGCCCTCCTACACCGTGAGCGGTCAGATCGTCCTCGACGAAGTCACGGACCTCTGGTGGCAGCAGATCCCCGGCTCCCCCGCGATCTACACCGAGGCCGAGAGCTTCTGCCGCAACCTCACCCTGCAGGACGGCGGCGGCAACCCCTTCCAGGGCTGGCGCCTGCCCACCCTGGCCGAGCTGATGTCCCTGGCCGACTGGGGCATCACGGCCTCGACCGACCGCTACGACGGGGTCTTCGGCCGCACGAGCAGCCCGGTCTACTGGAGCTCGGAGGAGTTCAGCAACGGCAGCGGCTATCGCTACGTGCTCGACTACGACCAGGCCGAGAAGGACAACATCCTGCCCAGCGCCCTGGCCGCGATCCGCTGCGTGCGGGGCACCCCCCGCTGGCAGGGCCCCCTCGAGTGGGCCAACGGCTCCTGGCGCGACCCCACCACGAACCTCCTCTGGTCGGACACGGTGGATCAGGTCACGACCCGCAACCTGGAGGAGGCCTTCGGCGACTGCGCGGCCCTCACCGAGGGGGGCCACGCCTGGCGGCTGCCCTCGCTCAAGGAGTGGGCCACGGTCTTCGACGTCACGAAGACGAACCTGGCCCCGCGCGTGCGGGACCTGCACCCGGCGGATCAGGGCGAGAACTACTGGAGCTCGACCCCGGACAGCGAGAGCCCCGGCTCGGGCTTCTTCAACGCCTACCTCGGCTCGAACTCGATGATCTTCGTCTACTCCACCACCTCGACCAGCCGGCGGCGGGTGATGTGTGTGGCGGATGGGCCCTAGGGGCTAGTCCGAGAATCGGCCTGTAGTCCGGCGGTCGGACCCCGCTGAGCCGCGAAATCGGCTGGATTCGTTACCTCCGGGCGCCTCGTGCGGTGGCACGTCTGGCATCCGGCCTGCAGTACTGGCCGGCTTGGAATCCGGATGGTAGGAAAGCGGCGTACCGGCCGGGGGAAAGCTCCCACCCCCGCGGTCTTTTGGGTCGGCGGGAGCACGCCGGGGGATACCCGGGGTGGGTCGTTGGAGGACGGGATGAGGGTTTCTCGTTGGTTGTCGGTCGCGTCGCTGGTCGGGGTACTGCTCGTGGCTGCCTGCACGAGCGGTCGCCCCGAGGTCGATGGAACGGTCGAGGGTGAGCTCTCCGGTTCGGTCCACATCGGGGCGGTGAGCGGCGCTCAGGTCAGCCTCCTCGCCGAGCGAGAGGGTGACTGGATCGTCCTCGACCGGACGGTGACCGACGCCGAGGGCCGCTTCACCCTGGCCACCGGGAGCGCGGCCGGCCTCCTTCGGCTCGAGGCGACGGGGGGCGACTATATCGAGGAGGCGAGCGGGGTGGAGGCCAGCCTGGCCGACCACCGCCTGGAGGTGATGATCTCCGACTTCGAGGCCGGGGAGCACCAAGACGGGCTCGTCATCACGCCGATCTCGACCCTCGTCGCGGCCTTCGCCCGCTGGCGCCAGGCCGAGCACGGTGAGAGCCCCCAGCTGGCCCTCCGCGAGGCCGCCCGGCACATCGAGGAGCACTTCGGGCAGCTCGCCTGGACCCGGATCCTCCCGGCCTATCCCACCGGGGTCGACGCGCAGGTCGTCACCGAGGAGCTGCGGGCCGGGCTGCTGCTGGCCGGGCTCTCCCGCCTCGCCCTGAACCTCACCGAGCGGCACGGCTACACCCCCGCCGACCTGACCGCAGCCGAGCTCACCGCGCTCCTCGCCGAGGACATCGAGGCCGACGGGAAGTTCGACGGCAAGGGGCACGCCGGGCAGCTCATGGCCCTCGAGGAGCCGCTGAACGGCTACACCCTCCGGCACCGCCTGGCCGTCTCGACCGTCCACTTCCTGCAGTCCGAACGCAACCGGACCCGGATCGGCCGCGCCGATGTCGACGCGATGGTCACCTTCATCAACGGCAACGACAACCCCGAGCTCTTCCGGAGGGAGGATCCCCCCCTCCCTCTCGACCTCGACGATCCGGTGATCGAGTTCGACGAGCCCGCGGAAGGCACGGGGGTTCGCGGGGAGATCGTCATCCGGGCGCGGGCCATCGACCGTGACTCGGGGATCGCGGCCCTCGGCTTCTTCGAGCCCCTCGAGCTCGTCTCCTTCGCGCCGGTGGGACTGACCGGGGAGGAGGCGACCATCGAGGCCACCCTCGACGTGAGCCCGCTGCCGGAAGGCGAGCTCTTCATGCGGCTGCGCGCCACCGATGGGGTCGGCCTGCAGACCGTCGCGACCCGCAGGCTGGTCGTCTCCAACCACAGCCCCGGCCTGAGCGTCGCCACGCCGCTGCGTGACGCCGACGTCCTGGGGGCGACCGAGATCCTCGCCAGCGCCACCCCCAACCCGGGCACCGGCAGCCCCGTGGTGCGCCTGGAGCTGCTCGCTCCGGCCGGGCTCGTCGACCTCGACGCCACCGCCGCGGGCCTGCGGGTGCAGTGGGACACTACCCGGGAGCTCGAGGGCCCCTTCCTGCTCGTCCTCGAGGCCGAGGACGCCCTGGGCTCCATCGTGACCGTGACCCACCCGGTGGTCGTCGACAACCGCGAGCCCCCCGTGGTCGGCGGGGTCGCCCTCATCGCCGGGCGCCCCGTCCGGGGCGCCATCGCCGAGGCCCACGTCATCACCGAGACCGGCTCCTGGCCCATCGGCTCCTCAACCACCGACGGCCTGGGCCACTTCTCGATCACCCTCGAGGACGAGAACGTGACCTCGCCCGTCGCCCTCGTCGTCCGCGGCGCGCCGGGCGCGGCCTACCACCACCTGATCGCCCAGCACGACGTGCCCTTCCCCGACCCCGACGCCCTCTCGGCCTTTGCGCCCGAGGTGAGCGCCGCGGGCGACCTGCTCGTCAGCCCCTGGACCACCCTCGCCGACACCCTGGCCCGCAGCTACCACCTTCGCTCGGGGATGGAGCCGCCGGCGGCCTACGCGCTGGCCGAGGAGATGATCTCGGGCCACTTCAAGTCCTCCGCCTGGCCGGAGCTCGCCAGCAACCGGCCCCCGGACCTCACCGTCGACAACGACGAGACCGTGGACAGCGCCCGCCTCTCCCTGGCGGACGCGGGCCTGCTCCACTTCACCTACACCGTCTCGGAGGACGTCGCCGGGGATCCCCTGGCCCACTCCTTCACCGGCCTCGTCTCGCTGCTCTCGGACGATCTGAATGATCAGGTCTTCGACGGCTGGCAGGACGCCAAGCGTCTGCTGGTCTTCGGCGACTATCCGGCCGACGAGGAGCTGACCCGGGCCTACCTGGCGACCGGGATCCACGGCTTCGTCCTCTCGCCGGTCAACGGCTCTGGCCTGCAGGCCGACGCCGTCCTCTCGACCCTGCTCAATGAGATCGCCACCGACAGCCGGGCGATCTACCCGACCCCGGGAACCGCCTACGACTCGGTTGGCCCGGTCATCCACTGGGTGACACCCTCCGAGGGCGCCGACGCCGGCGAGAACGAGATCATCGCCCGCGCCTGGGCCGAGGATCCCGCGGGAGGTGTCGAGCTCATCCTGATGTCCACCCTCGGCCCCGACGAGGATCCGGCACCCGAGATCGCCCAGCATCGCGTGCCCAATACCTTCGCGACCGGAGAGGTGGGGGTCGTCAGGCTGGAGGCCAGGGCCTCGGACCGCTTCGGCAACGAGAGCACCAGCACCCTGAGCTTCACCCGTCCGCGGGCCGGGGTCACCGTCCGTGCGCTCGATCCGCTGAGTGGGGCGGACCTGGGCGGCTTCGTCTCCGGCCCCTTCGACCTCGACGCCACCGCGACTGGGGGCTTCGCCACCGACCTCCTCGAGTTCCGGACGCAGGGCTGGCCGGCGGGGCTCTTCGGCACCGTCATCGGCGGCGGCCGGAACATCCAGAGCCTGATCGACGTGTCCGTGCTCTCGCTGGACGGCCCGATCTCCCTGGAGGTCGCCCACCGGACCGTCGACGGGGACCTCGCCACGGCCACCCTCGACGTCGTCGTCGATCGCAGCCTGCCCAGTGTCTCGTCGGTGCCCCTGAACGGAAACCTCCTCGACGGCCGCACCTGGTACGGCCCGGCCTCCCCCGGTGACAGCTTCGCGACGGTGCCCGTGCGCTACGTGGTGGGCGACCCCACTTCCGAGGTGACGACGCTCGAGCTCTTCGGCAGCGGCGTCACCGACGACGGCACCTCGATCCCCGTCCCCCCCGTCGCCCGCTCCACGAGCTGCACCACCAGCTGCATGGGCGAGCTCAGCGTCTTCCTCGTCGAGGGCGTCTACGAGCTCTACGTCCGGGCCGTGGACCAGGCTGGCAACGAGACGATCGACGGCCCCCACCAGGTCTGGGTCGACACGACCGCCCCCACCCTGCAGGACCTCTCCGGCACCTTCGACGACGAGGGGATGCTCGACTTCGTCTGGCAGGGCGGCGCCGGCGCCTACGTGCCCCGCGCCGGTCACGTCCCGAACGATGTCTCCCTCGCCACTCTGGCGATGCAGCAGTGGAAGAAGATGGAGCAGCGCCTCCACGGCACCACCGAGCTCGACGCCCAGCTCGAGAACCTCCCCACCTTCCACGTCGCCGCCGCCGACCCCGGCCAGAGCATCTTCACCCCGACCAGCGCGCTGCGGGTCGAGTCCGAGTATAGCTTCCAGGACACGGACGGCACCTGGAAGCAGCCCGCGGGCCGGGGCTGGAAGCCCTTGATTTCGGTCACCGATCCCGCCGCCGCGCCGGCGACCCACACCGAGCTCGCCAGCCTGGAGCGTCTCGGCCCGAACCTGATGTACGACGTCCGCCGGCACCAGGTCTCCATCCGGGCCATCGACGCCTCCGGCAACGCCTCCGCCACGGTCGTCTACGACTTCGAGCTCGAGTTGCTCCCCGCGCCGGTGGCGGTGGAGGTGGACGCCGACTACTCGACGACGAGCACCGCCGATCCCCAGTCGCTCTACCACTACACCTTCGGAGCCCGGACCATCCACCAGCTCTTCGCCGAGAGCCACCAGGCGACCTTCACCCTCGGCGGGCCGCGGATCGCCCGGGCCGTCATCCACCAGCCCTGGGGCTTTCCGGTGAAGGTGTGGTTGGACACTGGCAGTCTGTCCGACTTGAAGATCGAAAAATCTTCGGGGACCCAACTCATCGCTGGTCCGCTCAACCAGCACGACTGCGGCACTCCCACGGCGATGCCGGACTGTGCCACGGCGGTCCCCGCTGGGGAACCGAACACTCCCTGCCTCACCGCCTGGAACGATCCTGCGCGGGAGAACGTCTACCGCCGCAATGCCGATGGCGACCCGAACGGAGCGCTGAGTGAGTGCTTCTGTGACGCTTCGCCCTGCTCGGGGGTGCAAGTGCTGGCGCGTTCCGTGGGCTCATTTATTTCTGTACCGAGAGAGAAGACTCCCATGGCCCACATCCTCGATTCGACCGGCCTGCCGGTCTCTCCCAGTCAGCCCGGGGTCTTCGAACTCCCGCAGGGCGAGTATGTGCTCTTCCTCGTCTTCGCGATGCCCACGGACCTTCCCTTCCTACGGGCCACGGTCACCCCGACCTTCCCCGGCCGCTACGCCTACGGCACCGTCCTCGAGTCCCGGGAGTCCTATCTCCCTGGCTCCGACCAGACCATCACCGTGGGCACGCCCGTCTACAAGTTTGGCCAATGCATCACCCCCTCCACCTGCACCAGCTACGCAACACAAGAGGAGAAGCTGCTCGAGGGCGACTTCTCGGCCGCCGTCGCGCCGGCCGACCTGAGCAGCCACCTCCTCCTGAACCTCCGCACCCTCTCGACCCGACTCACGAGCCTGCCGGCCCGTGACCCCGATCTCGGGACCGACCCCACCATCTCCCCCTTCTTTGCCCTGGACGCCACCCACTCCACCGACGAGAGCGAGCTATGAAGACCCCGACCCTCCTCCTCCTCACCTTCCTCGGTACGACCGCCTGCCTCGAGGGACCTCCCGGCCCCGAAGGCCCCCGCGGCGAGAACGGCAACTCCCCCTCCCCCGAGACCGTGGCGACCGCCCTGGTCCGGGATCACCTCGACACCATCCGGGGTCCCCAGGGAGAGCCGGGCACCCCCGCCACCGGCCCCACCGCCGAGGAGGTCGCCGCGGTGCTGGTGCGGGATCACCTGGCCGTCATCACCGGTCCCGAGGGTCCCCAGGGCAACGGCCCCACCGCCGAGGAGGTGGCCCAGGCCCTCGTCGACGGCTTCCTCCCGCAGGTCCGTGGCCCCGCCGGCGCCTACGACGCCGTCGACGCCCAGGGCCGGGTCATCGGCCGGGTCACCGGCCTCGGCCGCTATCTCTGGATGGAGGCCGCGCAGGGCTTCGTCTGGATGCCCAGGACCCAATACCAGCCCTCACCCTGGCTGATCTTCACGCCCCCCCCTGAAATCCGGATCCTCTTCAGCAACAGCACCTGCGATGTCGTCACGGGCGAGGTCTTCGTGGACATGAGCTCGGGAGTGAAGCGGGAGCACTGGGTCGATCCGCTGATCATCGGCGGCTGGGCCGGGGACTACGGCGTACGCGGCACCCTGACCGCCCCGCGCGTCGATGGCGTGACCCTCCTCTCCTACAACGAGGGTGTCGAACGCAACTGCCAACCCCTCAACGAGGTCCGGAACGACCTCGTCGTCTTCGACACCGCCGTCACCCTCGCCCCCGGCTCCTGGACCGCGCCCATGACCCTCGTCCCCGCCATCCAGTAGCCCCTCCGGGGGTCCGAGAGCTCCTTCGGCCGAGGATAGGTCCCAGAACTTCAGCCGCTCTCGAACGCACTCGAGCGCATCCCGGTCGATCGCAAACACCCGGTCGTGGGGCGACCAGTTGTCGTTGCCCTCGAAGCGCTGCACCTCGAGGGTGACCTTGTACTGAAGGGGTGACTGGTTCGCGAGCGACAGGATCATGCGGCTCCGGATCTTGTCCTGCGCGGGAGAACGTCTACCGGCGCAACGCGAGATATAAGCAGAAGTCGTGGATCGAGGAGTTGAAGAAGGCGGCGTATCCT